>JANLQB010000528.1:0-2539 GCA_031367565.1 Verrucomicrobiota bacterium | reverse complement strand
CGCGAACGGCCTGTCGGTCGTGTTTCAACTGCCGAGCTCCGGGAGCACTCCGAAGTTCCCGCGGGCGCTCCTCAGTGTCGAGCCGGGTGCCATCCGCGTGCTCGGCAGCGACGGGCCTCCGGGGTTTTGGAAAGTGCCGCTAAATGGCTCGTCGGCGACGTCGTTCAGCCTTCCGACCAACGTCGTCGGCGCATTTCCCTCCAGCGCCACCTTCGGCAGCAACGGATTGATTTACGGAACGACCACCGGCATCGGTTTCGTCGGCATCGACCCGGTGTTGCGCGGGACGCTCTTCCGAGTCGCACCAGATGGGACGAATCTCGTCCAGCTCCACGACTGCCAGCAGGGCACCGGAACGACCCCGACTGGCGCGATGGTGCAGGCGACGGACGGAAATTTCTACGGCACGATGTCTGCGGGTGGCTCGGCCGGAAAAGGATGCGTCTTTCGCCTCTCGCCCGACGGCACCTACACGGTGATCCACCATTTCAGCGGGCTCGGGACTCCGCTCGGCGATCTCATCCAGGCGACCGATGGCTTTCTCTACGGCACCGCGCAATCTGGCGGGGCCACGAACCTCGGCGGCATCTTCCGCATCAGCCTCGCCGGCGCTTTCACCCAGTTGCACAACTTTAACGGCAACAACGGCACGCGTCCGCAGGCCGGCCTCGTCCAAGCGGATGACGGGAACCTCTACGGGACAGCTTACGAAGGTGGCGCGGGAGGAAAAGGAACCATCTTCCGCGTGAAACTGAGCCTGCCTCCACCCAACCGCGCGCCGATCGCGCTCGACGATGTGGGCGTGAGCACGGGCAGCGCCGTCGTGGTGGACGTGCTGGGGAATGACTTCGATCCCGAAAGAGGTGCGCTGACCGTCACCGATGTCTCCGCGCCGTCCGCCGGCACCGCAACGATCCTCGGCAATAATACGGTTCAGTACACTCCCGGCGTCGGTTTCGCGGGCACCGATACTTTTACCTACACCGTCAGCGATCCCCTGGGGGTCACCGCCACGGCTTCGGTGAATATCCAGTCCACTCCGGCGGGAGCGCTCGTGTACTCCGGGTTTTTTAACGGCTTGCTGAACCTCGACCCGGACCTCGCGGGCAATTCCGATTTTCCTCGCGCGCAGATTTTTGTGAGCGTCAACAGCCTTGGAGGCTTCACCGGCTCCATGCTTTCGCAAAGGGTCCGCATCCCGTTTCGCGGCACCTTTGATCTCACCGACGGCACGGCTTTTGTGCGACTCATCGTTCCGGGGAAAGGCCGGGTGTTACTCTTCCTCGGCTTCCGACCCGAGGAGCCTGCAACCATCCTCGCGGTCGGCTTTGGTCGCGAAGTCTGGTCGGGCTCCATGCGCCCGCTGGCCCCGTCGGGCACGGCGACGACCGCTCGATACACCGTCGCCATCGGCGGCGGCTCTGCGCCCGGCCTTCCCGCCGGCCACGGCTACGGCGTCATGTTAATCAGGCCCAACGGCGTCGTCGCCTGCGTGGGCCGATATGGCGATGGCACCCCGCTGGCCTGGGGCACCACACTTGTCTCAGCGCCGGATGGTGCCGCGCTCATGCCCGTATTTTCGGAATCAATCGTCGGCGCGGTGTGCGCGGGAGTGTTCGATTCACGCATCAATCCCGACTTCGACTTCGCCGCGAATCTGCGCTGGATTCGCTCGCCCGGCAGACGGAGCATACTGCCCTACGCGACCGGCTTTGCGGGCGCGACCACCGGGGCGATCTCGCGGTTCGTTCCGCAGGCGGCGCTCAGTGGCGTCCTCGATCTCGGTGGCGACGGCACAGGCACAGCCGCTCTCGGCGGGGGCCGGCTCGCGAGCCCCGTCACCGCCACGTTCTCGTACGCGGGGATCCGGGTCGTCGCCACTCGTCCGCTCGCAGCGATGGCGATCAATCGCAGCACCGGTCTCGTCACGGGCACAATGATGGTGGGAACCGTCCCCGTCGCCTTTGCCGGCGTCGTGAATCAGCCGAACAAATTTGTACTCGGCCAGTTCGCGATCGGTGGCCGGACCGGGCAGTTCGAGATCGCGCCTTAGCCGGGAGGCCACCGCGCTTGACTCACCGGACGCGGGTCCTATTCTGCCGACGCCAAATGCAGGGGAGCCGAACGGCTGAGAGTCCTGGGTGAAAATCCGGGAGACCCTTTGAACCTGAAGCGGGTAGTGCCGTCGCAGGGAGCAAAGACTCTAAAGCCGTGCCGCGACCCCGCGCGCACGGCTTTTTCTTTTTCCTATGATCGCCACCAAAGACACCATCGAACCCCACAGCAGCGACCAACTCCCCGCCAGCACGCGCGTGTATGTGCCGGGCGAGCTTTTTGCCGAAGTGCGCGTGCCCTTCCGCGAAATCGCACAGTCGCCCACGAAAACTTTCAGCGGTGAGATGCAAGAGAACGCGCCGGTGCGCGTCTATGATTGCAGCGGGCCGTGGGGCGATCCTGAATTCGTCGGCAGCTCCGACGAAGGCCTGCCCGCACTCCGCGCCAAGTGGATCGCCGATCGCCAAGACGCCGCCGAATACGA
>JANLQB010000524.1:0-1830 GCA_031367565.1 Verrucomicrobiota bacterium | reverse complement strand
GTGCTTTCCATCGTCTATGCACTCGATGTTTCGGATTCGATGGGGGAGAAGGTGAGCGATCAGTCGCTGAATTGGATCATGCAATCGGTGACGAAGAAGCCGGAGAAGGATGAGGCGGGGCTGGTGATTTTTGGGAGGGATGCCGCGGTGGAACTGCCGCCGCGGGCGACGTTTCCCTTCGAGGCGATCAACTCGCGGGTCGCTCGCGATGGGTCGAATCTGGCGAAGGGGCTCGGGCTGGCGGCGGCGATGCTGCCGGAGGGGAATCAGGGGCGCGTGGTGCTCATTTCGGATGGGAATGAGACGGATGGGTCGGCGGCGGCGCAGCTCGATGAATTTAAGGCGCGCGGGATTCCGGTGGATGTGCTGCCGATCAGTTATGGGTACGAAAAGGAGGTGTGGCTGGAGCGGCTCGATCTGCCGCGCGTGGTGAAGGCGGGCGAGACTTATGAGGCTTCGGTGGTGCTGAGTTCGCTCGCGGCGGGCGCGGGGAAACTGACGTTGCAGGAAAACGGGAAGACGATTTTTGAGAAGGACGTGGAATACTCGGCGGGAAAAAACCGGTTTACGCTGCCGCTGTATTTGCGCGAGCCGGGTTACTACGAATACCTCGCGCGGATCGAGTCGCCGAAAGACGAGGATGGGTGGGCAGAGAATAATGTGGCGATCGGCGACGTGTATTTGCGGGGCGAGGGCAAGGTGCTCGTGGTGACGGATGCGCGCGGGGATGCGCGGGATTGGGAAACGCTCGTCGCGGCGCTGAAGGAGGCGGAGCGTGTGGTGCAGGTGCAGAT
This sequence comes from Verrucomicrobiota bacterium, assembly GCA_031367565.1. GTDB lineage: Bacteria > Verrucomicrobiota > Verrucomicrobiia > Chthoniobacterales > Chthoniobacteraceae > JANLQB01. The sequence goes on along the minus strand of JANLQB010000524.1, from coordinate 1,036 downwards.
GGCCTACGAATTTCCCCGCGATGCGTTGTCGCTGCTGCCGTACGATCTCGTGATTTTTCCAAACGTGCCGGCGGACTCGTTCGACGCGGTGCAGCTTCAGGCCTTGCGCGACGCGGTGTATCAACAGGGCACGGGCTTTCTCATGCTCGGCGGGCCGAACAGCTACGGGCCGGGCGGATACCATCGCAGTGTGATCGAGGAGGCGCTGCCGGTGACGATGGATACGACGCAGAAGAAGGTGCTGCCGAAAGGTGCGCTCGCGGTGATTCTGCACACTTGCGAATTTGCCGAGGGAAATACATGGGCGAAGCGGATCGCGAAGGAATGCGTGCGCGTGCTCGGCGCGCGGGATGAAGTGGGCCTCCTCGACTACGGCTATGGCGGCGGACGTAACGGCATGGGCTGGATTTTTCCGCTGACTCCGGCCGGCGAATACGAGCGGCTCGCGGTGCTGATCAACAATGCGGAGCCGGGCGACATGCCGGATTTTCAGACGGGCATGCAGATGGCCTTCGACGCGCTGAAGGCGAACGACGCGGCGGTGAAACACACGATCGTGATTTCCGATGGCGACCCTTCGCCGCCGACTCCACAACTCGTGCAGGCCTTTGTGGATGCGAAAATCACGGTGTCGATGGTGGCGATCAATCCGCACGGCGGGCAGGATATTTCGGTGATGCAGACCGTCGCGGCGGCGACGGGCGGCCGGTATTATTTTCCGCAAGATCCGTCGCAACTCCCGAGCATTTTCATCAAAGAGGCGAAGACGCTGAAACGCTCGATGCTGCAGAACAAAGTGTTCACGCCGCAGGTCGAATTTCCGTCGCCGATCTTGAAAGGGTTCGACGCGCTGCCGCCGCTCCGCGGGCTGGTGCTGACGACGGTGAAGCCGCGCGCGAGCTTGATTCTACGGGTTCCGGCGGGCCAGGGCGAGGAGGCGGATCAAGTCGACCCCGTGCTCGCGACTTGGCGTTTCGGACTCGGCACGACGTGCGCGTGGACGAGCGATCTCGCGCCGAACTGGGCGGCGGACTGG
>JANLQB010000455.1:0-17202 GCA_031367565.1 Verrucomicrobiota bacterium | reverse complement strand
AGGATGATCCCCAACGCCATCTTCTATCTCAAACGTACAGGCTTGCCAGTGGAGGTTGCGGCCCACGGATTTTCCGCCGAGATCCACGGTCTTCGAATACTTCGCGGCTTACTACGATGCGGGCAAGAAAGTCCGTGGGCGTAAAAGGCCTGTCGTGGTCGATACCCTCGGCCTGAGCGTGACTTCCGCCGCCGTCCAGGACCGCGCTGGAGCCGCGAGCCTGCTCTCCGGAGTCGATCTCCTCTTTGGCCTGGCTGTAAATCCTTTGAGCCGACGGCGGCTATGCCGGCACACTAGTCGCGTGGGTGAAGGCACGGCGTCCTTTCGGCCGACTGCACCTGGAGATCGTCCGCCAGAGCGGCGACGCCAAAGGCTTCAAACTTGTGCGGAAGCGCTAGCTCATAGAGCGGACCTTGAGCAGGCTCTACATGTGCCGCCTCATGTTAAAACGCCTGACCCATGCCTAACCGCGAGGCTTTCCGGATACGCTTTAAGCCAAAAACTGGCATCGGAGTTATCGGCGAGACCGTCGCAATCTTCGTCCGCATCAGCGCCGGATGCCCGTCCGTTGGAAGATGCTCTCCCATGATTCCGCTTAACGACAATCCCAACACCCGGAATCGGATTGCTTGATGCTGTTGGCACCAGTGCCGCCGGCGGAAGCCACGGTTGCGCATCCGAAGCATAGCCAGTCGCCGTGATCTCGATCGTTTGCTCGATGGGACAAACAGTGATGCCCTTGGAATCCACCACGCTTGCGCGGATCGTCGAGCCGATGGCGATGCCGACGATCGCGCCCGAAGAGATGCCCGTGCGCCAGACGCCCGGTTGACCCGCGACCGGATCGAGGGCCACAAACACCGGAGACTGCCCCGGGATTTCCAGCGCGAGGAACGAACCCGGCGGGAGCAACTGGGCGCGCAGGAAAATGTCGCCACCGGTGCTGGAGAGAATTGGAGGTTCGAGGGAGAAAACTTGAGGAGCGGGGATTTCGATGCGGTAAAATGCTTTCGCGCCGGGAGTCTCGGGATCGATCCACTGGCAGGTCGTGCCTCCTGCGGTGACGAGGGCCACCCTTTTGTAGGGGCCCGTTCCGCCCGGTGTGGCGGTCACGGTGAGCGACGCTGATTTTTGCACGACGTATTGCACGCCCGGCTGCGCCACCCATTGCAGGCAGACCTGCTTTCCCACCAGTCCCTGGGTGGATTGAATCGAGGCCGTGAGGTTGCCCGGATCGGCGGCGAGATGAATCGGAGAAATCCCGAAGAGCCACGCGAACGCGGCGAGGGTGAGGAGGCGGCGCAAGAGGGAGTGGGTGCGGGCGGAGGAATACTCGGTGTTCATAGAAACAATGACTGCGGGTTGCTAAGTGGAACCGCTTGCGCCGGGGGAGTTCTGGGAAAGGCCGCTGATTGGTTTGCTATCCTGTCCGCAGGAATCTGACAACTAAAATCCCCGCGAGTGTCTCGCTTCTAAGCCTCTTCCTGCGTCTTAAATTCCTGCAACAACGCCTCCAGCCGGATCAGCGCTTTTTCCGAGTCGCGCCCGGTGGCTTCGAGCGTGATCCGCGTGCCGAAGTCGAGGTTCGCCGTGAGCACTTCCATGATGCTGCCTGCGGAGAATTGCGCGTCGCCTTTGATGATGAAAACGTCGCAGTCGAAGTCGCGCACCGCGCGCACGAATTCCGCCGCCGGGCGCGCGTGCAGACCGAGTTCATTTAGAATTTCGACTTCTCTCCGCATGGCGTTAGCAAGATAGGTCAGCGCGTGATTTCAACAAGCGACGTTCCCGAGGCTCTGCCGGTTGCGGCGCAATACGTCGTCACGTTTCTGAAGCCCGAGATGTTGCACGTCTATCGGCAGATCACGGCGCTGCACGCGTATCGGCCTGTGGTTTTTTGCCAGAAGCGGGAGAATGCGGAGGCGTTTCCTTTTTCTGAAATCGTGCTCCAGCCAAAGCCGCTCACGCATCCGCTCCGGCGACTTTGGCAAAAGCAAATTCGCAGGCAGCCGATTACGATTTACCGATCGGAAGCGCGGCGCACGCTGGCGGAGTTGCACCGCGTCGGGGCGCGGGTGCTCCATGTTTATTTTGGGCACATCGGCGTGCATTTGCTGCCGCTGCTGGAAATTGCCGACGTGCCGGTGATCGTGAGTTTTCACGGTGCGGATGCGGGGTTTGATCAGGATGCGGAGCGGACGCGGCGCATGTTTGAGAAATGCGCGCTGCTGCTCGTGCGGTCGGAGTCGATCGGGAAGCGGCTCGTAGAGATGGGCTGCGATCCGGGAAAAATCCGCCTGCATCGGACCGGCGTGCCGCTCGGACAGATCGCATTTTCGCAGCGGACCGTGCCGCCGGATGGCACCTGGCGGTGCGTGCAGGCGTGTCGGCTCATCGCGAAAAAAGGGCTCGCGACGACGCTGCGCGCTTTCGCTGAATTTGCGCGCCCGTTTCCAAAAGCGACGCTGACGATTGCCGGCGAAGGTCCGCAGCTTGAAGAACTCCTCGCTCTCGCCGCCGAACTCGGCATCGCGGCGCAGGTGACGTTCGCGGGCTTTCTTTCGCAGGAAAAATTGCGGGCGCTTTTTGCGGAGTCCCACCTTTTTCTCCATCCGAGCGAGCTGACCGGGGAAGGGGATCAGGAAGGCGTGCCGAATGCCATGCTCGAAGCGATGGCCAGCGGCTTGCCGGTGGTCGCGACCACGCACGGCGGCATTCCCGAGGCGGTGGAAAACGGGGTGAGTGGCCTGCTGTTTGCCGAGCGCGATCACGCCGCGCTCGGCGAGGCGATGCGTTTGCTCGCCGGAGATCCCGCGCGTTTTGCGGCGATGAGCTTGGCGGCGCGTGCGCGGGTGACGGAGCAGTTCGACCTCGATGCGCAGACGCGCGTGCTGGAGCGGTGCTACGACGAAGCGCGTGCAGACCGCAGTCCGGGGGCAAAATAGGTCGCAATGTAGCGGGACCACCGGCAACTGTGGCCGCTGGCGCGCGAAACTCAGGCAACTTTTTTCTGGAAAGGTCGGGTGGCTGGGCATGAATTATGGTGTTTATGGTTTCTGTGAAATCAAACCAACCTTCTTCTCGCGTCGCTTCTTCCCTCGGGACGTCCAAACCTTCATTTTCTCCAGCTCCTTCGCTGATTTCCCGAAGTCGGGCGAATTCGACGGATAAAAATTTGCGGCAGACGATTTTGTCTGCCAACATTCTTCCACCGCAGGCGCTCGCTGCCGAGAGCCTGAAAAGCCCTTCCATGCGTCGTTCACGCGCCCTCCCAATTCTTGCCATTCTGTTTTCGTGCCTCGCTGCCAACGTCTTCATGGCACCAGCCGCGCACGCGGCTCCGGTGCCGATCGAAGTCTCTTTTCCAAATCAGACGGTCCTTTCCACCGATCAGCCATTCGGCTCGTCGATCATCGTCGCGGACTTCGATGGCGACGGTCTGCCGGACGTGGCTGCGGCGTCGGTTCAGGATAGCCAGATCTCGTGGTATCGGAATCAGGGAGACGGGACGTTTTCTCCCGCGATTTTGATTTCGAATTTTGCCAGAGAGGCATCCTGCATCGTCGCGGCGGACATTGATGCGGATGGCCGGATCGACCTCGTGTCGGCGTCTTCGCGAGACAACAAGATCGCCTGGTATCGCAACGTCGGTGGCGCGCCAAACACACTGTTTGGTTCTACTTTGGGAAATCAGCGCATCATTTCGCGCAGCGCCGAGTACGCGACTTCGGTCACGGTCGCGGATGTGAATGGCGACGGGCTTTGGGATGTCGTTTCGACTTCGTGGGGAGATTCCGAGCGGAACATCGAAGGGAAAGTCGCCTACTATCTCAATCGCGGGGGTGGAAACTTCGGATGGAGCGCGGCCGCGCCGACGGCCAATCAGCATGTGATTTCCACCGCGGGGGAGGCACCATCCAGCGTGGCTGCGGGCGATCTCGATGGCGATGGAGTCACCGATCTCGCGGTGACTTCGGTCAACGATAACACGCTCGCTTGGTTCAAGGGCGGCTACGATGAAGCGGGCACGCCGACCTTTACGCGTTACGTCCTCTCCACCGATCTGCCGCGCGCCTACAACGTGATGATCGCGGACATGAACAAGGATCACCGGCCCGATCTGCTCGTTGCGTCGCCGTTTGGCGGAAAGATCAGCTATTTCAAAAATATCGGGGATCAATCGGTCCTGGCAGAGTCGTTCTTCGCGCCGGAGCAGGTGGTGAGTTCCGAAGCGCGCGGCGTCGCCTCCGTCCTCGCGGCGGACATCAATCGGGATGGCTATCTCGACATCGTGGCTCCGCTGCTGCTCGACGACCGGATTATCTGGTACCCGAGCAACGGCGTGGATGTAAATGGCGACATCACTTTTGGCCCGGAAGGCTTGGTCTCATCGGGAACGCAGGGCCCGATTTCCGTCGCGGCGGCGGACTTCGATGGCGATGGCGTCATGGATGTGACGTCGGCTTCGCAAGTCGATTCCAAGGTCGCGGTGTTCTTCAACGCGGGTGAATTCGACGGCGACGTGACGCAAGCGCCATCGCTGATCGCGCCAGCATCTGGCACCGTCACGACGACTCCCGTCACCGTTTCCTACACGCTGCCGGAAGACGCATCTCCAGGCTCGGTGACGGTCACGTTCACCAGTGGTGCGGCCTCGCGGGAATTGATCCTCGCCTCCGATGGCGAAAGCGCGGGCGCGCATACCTTCAGTTTCGATCCCGCCGCTCCGGGCGATTCTTCATCCGTGCAAAGCGCATCCGCGGCGATCCGGGACGGCACTTACAACGTCACCATTTCCTATCAGGATGCCGTCGGAAATCCCGCCGTCGCATCGCAACCCGCGATCGGTGTGGTGATCGACGCCGTGGCGCCTTTCCTGCCCGGCGCTTCCACGAAGATCCTTTCGAAAAAGGGAGACGTCGTTCCCGGTGCGGGCGTGGCGGGGACGGGCGTCCCGGCGGATGCGCGGCTTCGCGTGTTGGGGATTCCTTCGATCAATGATGCCGGTCGTCTGGGGTTCACGGCCAGTTATTCATCCGGCGCGAGTGTGCGCCAGGTCATCCTCGGCCCTGGAGCCGATCACGCGAATGCGGTGCTCGTCGGCGCGGGTGATGCCGTGCCGAGCGCGAGCGGAGCGCCGCAATCGCAGTTCGCGTTCACCGGTTTTGCCGATGTGCTTTTGAACGACTCGGACGCCATCGCATTCATCGGAACGATCCGCGGCCTCGGCGCGGCGGCATTGAGCGTCAACGCACGGAGCGACCGGGGCATTTGGACAAATGCCGGCACAGGCCAGCTCCTGCAGGTCGCTCGCGAGTATGACGTGGCGGCGGGCCTCAATTTGAAATACACGATGTTCACGTCCGTCGCGCTCAGTTCCAACTTTGTCCGCGAAGGCGACACCGTCGAGCGGACGAATGTCGCCTTTACCGCGAAGCTCCTCGGAACCGGCGTGAACTCCGCGAACGACGAAGGTCTCTGGACTTACGAAATCACGTCCACCGGCGCAACCACGACGCGTCTCCTGTTGCGCAAAGGGCAAAACCTCGCTCTCCGCGGCGGCGCGGCGAAACGGGTGAAAGGCTTGGTGGCACTTGCGCCGCTCGATGGTGCGGCGGGTCATGGTCGCGGGGCAGTCGCGGCAGGCGTTTCCGCACGGGTCGAGTTCACGGATGGCACGCAGGCGATCGTGGACGTCGGTTCGGATGGCATCGTTCGCGATGTCGCGATCACGTCCGACATCATCCCGAATACCGACGCAAGGCTCGCCCGTTTCGGCCTGCCCGTGCAGAATAATCTGGGCGACACGATCGCGCTCGCTTCGCTCACCTCGCGGACGAATAACTCCGCGCTCGTATTCTCACCCGATGGCGGTGGCCAGTCCATCGTCGCTCGGGAAGGCGACGTGGTGAACGACATCGAAGACGCCATCTTCAGCGGATTCAAAGTCGGAGTCGTGAATGAAGGACAAAACTTCGCCTTCATCGGAAAAGCAGCCGGGCGCGGCGTGAACAGCCTCAACGACGACGGTCTGTGGTATCTCGGCCAGTCGGTTTCCGATCCCGGCACGGGCGCACCCGTCCTCATCGCTCGCGAGGGCGATCAAGCGGCAGGCGTTCCCGAAGGTGGAAAATGGGAAGCGTTCCGCTCCATCGCGCTGCCGGATGGTTCGAACGGCCCCGTCTTCCTGGCCGACCTCGCGGTGCCACTTCCCGGTCGTCCGAATGCGGCGAGAATCACCGCCAGCAATGACACCGGGGTGTGGGCCGTCGATTCCAACGGCGTGCTCCGCCTCATCGTCCGCGAAGGCGATGTCTTCCCCGGCACCTCGCTCACGATCCGCGCCATCGCGCTACTCGGAAACGTCGCCGGCTCACCCGCCCAAACGCGCAGCTACAACGGGCACTCCGAACTCGTCTATCGCGCTACGCTGAGCGACGGCTCCGAGGCCATCGCCAAGGCTCGCGTTCCTTAATTCGCCGTCGCAAAAGAAATCGCCCGCGCCGGAGCTGACGAAAAGCAGCACGGCGCGGGTTTTTGCGTCGAGACGCGCTCCGTGGCGTTGACATCGCATGTTCGTTTTGCGGTCATGCTTTCCGTTCAATGTCGCGCCCATGATCCAAAAGAAAATCTGCATGATCGGCACCTCGGGCGTGGGAAAGACGAGCCTCGTCTCGCGCTTCGTCCAAAGCATTTTTGCGGACAAATATCTCACGACCGTCGGTGTGAAGATCGACAAGAAGACGGTGCAGGTGGACGGCGCGGACGTGATGCTGATGATCTGGGATCTTGCGGGCGACGATGATTTTCAGCGGCTGCAAACCTCGTATCTACGCGGCTCGGGCGGCTATCTGCTCGTGGCGGATGGAACGCGGAGCATCACGCTGGAGCTCGCCGTGCAAATCCAGGAACGGGTCATCGTCGCGATCGGCGCGGTGCCATTTATCCTCGTGCTAAACAAAGCGGACCTCACGCTAGAGTGGGATCTCGACCCCGCCCGCCTCGCCAACCTCGCTGAGCGCGGATGGAAGATCGTAAAGACCAGCGCGAAAGACGGCACGGGTGTGGAGGCGGTTTTCGCGGAGTTGAGCGGGATGATGCTTTCGCAAAAATAGCCGCGTATGCCAGCCGAAGACTCGCCATCCAGCGCGGTGCTCGAAGCTCTGGGATACGCACTTTTTACCCGCGATGAATCGGGCGCTCTGTGGCTCGCGAGCGATGCGCCGACGTGGCTCGCGCAGCTTTGGCCCTCGGCGGCGGCGAAGGGCGGGGAGTTACCGCTCACGGATGCGTCGCCTTTTTTGGAAAACTTTCTCATCGACGCGCAGGAGTGCTGGAGCGGGGACGCAACGCGTCGCGTGGAGTCGGGGCCGTGGATTGAGCGCGATGCTGTCGGCGCGGAGGTGCAGCTCCAGGCGCGGGCGCTGACCGCAGGCGGGCGCGCGTGCTTGCTCATCGAGCGGCTCGGCGAGGCGTTTGCGTCGCAGGTCGCGATTTTGCAAAAGGCGCGCGAGAGGGTGATCGCGCTGCACCGGCTCGATGCGGAGATTCAGAAAAAAGAAATCCTCGTGCATTGCCTCGCGGAAGATTTCAGCGGCGAACTGGCAAATATCGTGACGGCGCTGCGCCTCATCGAACTCGAGCAGAACACGCCGAAGACCGGCCAGCTCTTGAATCTCGCACTCCGCAGTGCACAGCAGCAGAGCGCGTTGATCGACAAAGTGCTCGGACTTTTCCCGGAGGAATTGAGCGGTCTCTACGCGGCTTCCGGGCATGCCGATCTGTATCGCGCGCTCATGGCCGCAATCGAAAACGTGACACCGCATTTTTCCGAAAAAGGCGTGCGTCTTTCCCCGCCGGATGCGTTGGCGGAAGCGCTGCAGATTTTCGCGGACGACGCGCACATCGAGCGCGTGGTCGGAAATCTTTTACGCAATGCGCTCGATCACACGGCGGCGGGAGCCGAGGTGGTCGTGCGGATTTCGGATGAAACGGATGCGGTGCTGCTGGCGATCGAGTTCCCGCATGAAGTGCAAAATCCTGATGCGGATAATGCGTTCACGTCCTCGCCGGAGTCTTTTCTGCGCCTGCGTTTTTGCCGGATCGCGGTGGAAAGTTGCCACGGCGAAATGGGATTCCGCGCGCGCGAGGGCGGGGGAACGTGTGCGTGGGTGCGGCTGCCGAAGTGGAGCGCGGAAGGATGAAAACGCTCGTCGTCATCGACCACGATGCGCTTTCCCGAGCGCTGATTTCCCAATGCCTCGCGGGCAAAGGCTGGCGCGTGCTGGAGGCCGATAACGGCGAATCGGGAATCGACCTCGTGACGAAGCATCAGCCGGCGGCGGTGCTGTGCGACATCCGCACGACGCGCCGCAATGGTTTCAAAGTGTGCCGCTACGTCCGTGAGCAGCCCGAGCTGAAAAAGACGTGCGTGATCCTGACCACCGCGAGCCATTTTCTCAACGACCGCGAGACCGCGATGCAAAGCGGCGCGGATGCGTATTTGGTAAAGCCGATCTTGCCGTCCGATTTGTGCCGCATCCTTGATTCCTGCTCGCCGGATGCTGCCGGGCCAGAAGAGCCGCGCGTAGAAGCATCGGACATCGGGCCGACGCTCATTCGCTTCTGGGGCGTGCGCGGTTCCATCCCCACGCCGGGGCCGGACACTGCGGGCTACGGCGGTAATACTTCGTGCGTCGAAGTGCGCGTCGGCGGGCAGGTGATCGTGCTCGATGCGGGATCGGGCATCCGCCGTCTCGGGCAATCGCTCGCTGCGGAATTCCGCGATCGGAGTCTGAACATCACGCTCCTCGTCTCGCACACGCACTGGGACCACATCCAAGGTTTCCCGTTTTTCATGCCCGCGTACAGCCCGCGCGTGAATGTGCGCGTGCTCGGCTACGGCGGCGCGGTCGTGGGATTGCGTGGCGCGCTTTTCGAGCAAATGCAGAGCGCGTTTTTTCCCGTCGGGTTGGATCAGATGGCGAGTCATGTGACCTTCGAGGAATTGCAGGATTTGGAGTTTCAGATCGGTCTGGTGAAGGTGCGCACGATCTTCGCGAATCATCCCGGCATCTGCTTCGGCTACCGCCTTTCCACGCCCGGCGGCGACATCGTGTATCTGCCGGATCACGAGGCGTACGAGCGTCATGAAGTGGAGCGCCAAAAGGCGACGGGTGAGGCTTCGTTCGCGGGGCTGGAATACGCGCGGACGGAAGACGGAAAGATGATCGAATTCATGCGCAACGCCGACGTGGTGATCGCGGATTCGCAGTACGACGAGACGGAGTATTCCGCGCGCCGAGGCTGGGGTCACAGTTGCGTGGATGACACGGTGCAGCTCGCGGTGAGCGCGGGCGTGAAGCGGCTTTTCCTTTTCCACCACGACCCGGATCACCGCGACCAGAAGATCGCCGAAATGCTCGCCCGCGCGCAGGCACGCGTGGCTTCGACCGGCTCGCCGCTCGTGGTGGATGCAGCGCGCGAGGGCGTCGAGGTCGCGCTAAAGATCGATTGAAGAGGAGCGCGCAGGCGTCATTTTACCGGTCCCTTCAAAAACCGATGCACGTTTTCCGAATCAATCTCCCTTGCCTGTTTGTTCGCGATTTTATCAGGCCAGCCGCCGGGTGGTACCCGCCGAGTGTTTTCTTTCAAGGGATGAAATTCATGGTCTTCGGTGATCCCAGTTTGCGCCTGCCGGAGAGGCGTCTGTGAAGCTCAGTCTCGGTCTCCTTCGCCGCCGCGAATGCGTGGTGCCCACGCTGCGCGGGTGGTTCGCGATCCTACTCGGGTTTGGAGGATTGGGCGTCGGATTCTTGCTCGGCATCTATCCATTCCTCGCGGTGAATGATCCCAAGCCGGGCGGTATTCTCGTCGTGGAGGGGTGGGTTTCCGATGGTGGAATGATGAAGGTAATCGAGGAATTTCATCGCGGTCGCTACGACGGCATTTATTCGACGGGCGGGCCCGTGGATGCGGGCTCGCCGTTGATCATTTATAAAACGATCGCCGAATATGGCGCGGCGATTTTGGTCAGCCTCGGCTGCGATCCAAAGGTGGTCCATGCCGTGCCGACGGAACGCATGGTGAAGGATCGCACTTACTCCTCAGCCGTCGCTTTGAAGCAATGGCTGAAAGAGCACGATATTCCCGTCACGACGGTGAACCTGTATTCCGCTGGCGCGCACTCGCGCCGGTCGCGGCTGCTTTTTCAGAAAGCCTTTGGCGATGAGGCGCAGATCGGCGTCGTCGCGACTGAACATACGGATTTCGATCCGGGGCGCTGGTGGACGAGCAGCGCGGGCTTCCGTTGCGTGACGGATGAAGTGATCGCGTATCTTTACGCGCGGTTTATTTTCCGACCTACGACGGAGTAGCCTGCGACGAATGCAGCGGCTCCGCCCACAAGCGGCGATAGAGCCCGCCGAGCAGCACACCAACGGCGAGAAACGGCAGGAGAAGCATGGATGCCGGCCACAGCGCACCTGCGAGCATCTTTGTTTCCGCAGACCATTTGCCCATGCAGCGGGAACGATCTGGCTGAAAGACCTGGTCGCTCAAGAGGCACAGCCCGTGGAGGCCGGAAAATACCGCCCGACCCAGCAGCGCATGGACGATCGGGTAGCAGAGTGCGATGGCGACGAGGGCGGCTTTCAGCCAGCCATCGAGCATCGAGTAGCTCACGGAGGCAGGACCGGTGTAGTCGCCGAAGACGCCCTGAAACACCTGCGGCGGGAGATGGTTCTCTGCCCGGTAGTGGGTGAAGGCCATGGAACTCGCCGTCGCGAATGCGATGGCGGTGGCGGTGACGGTGATCCCCACCGAGCAGAGGACCGTCTTGGGATTTGCGGGTGTGCTCATTTCGGAAGAATCGCTGACGAGAAAATACTTGGTTTGCGAAGTGGAGTCGTTTGAACGCTTAAACTGGAGCGTGAGCGGCGTCTCCTTCGTCCGGCGAATGCGGGAAAAGCGTGACTTCTTCGGGACGCCGGTCTGCGATTTCGGCGTGGGACGTTCTGGAAAGAAACTCATGACGGTGGCGGGATGATTTGCTCCCAGAACATGAGCAGTTCGTATGCACGGCACGCGCCGATATTTTACCGGTGATGCCGCCAGCCGGACCCCGAATGGCAGCGAGGGCTGAAGCCCACCGTCCAATCCCCGTAAAATCCCGGTCCCCACGGATCGCCGTAATTCCAGCCGTCGTCGTAAGGCTGCGAATATTGCCGCCCGGCAAAGCGGTCAGACGCCCGCAACAGCGCGTCGATGATGCGCGCGCTGACCCGCGCTTTGCGCAGCCGCACGGCGTCGTCGCTCGTCGCCACGTAATCGACGCCCACGTCGTTGAGCTGCTTTTCCACCTGCGCGTCCGGCACGCCCGCGCGTCTGAGTTCGATCAAATCTTCCGGGTCCAGCGAGCGGCGGTGTTCCATCTTTGCGAAAAGTTCCGGGCGCAAACCGCGCTGGCGGATTTGCGCGAGTTCGGCGTCGGTGAAAGTCGAGCAGCCAGCGAGCACGAGTGCGAGTGCGAGGAGGATTCGGGAAATCATACGCGATTTAATCGAACCATTCGCCCTCTGGGTCAAAGGCGGGAATAGGAATGTTCACGACCTGCAAATCGTGATGCCGCACGGGCAGCGCGCGGGAGCGATTTCGTCGAGCTGGCTGATGGGGTAATTTTTCATGGGAGTGGATAAGTCACATGGGTCGCATCGGTCCCATGCGGGGCAACCCGCGAACTGCTTTTCTAAACGGCGTGCCAGCCTCGCCGCCATACCGCGCCGCGATGTAAAGCTCCGCCGCTCCCCGGATCGCGTCCGCCTGCCCGGGAAACCGCATGGCTGCACGATCCGCGAACTGCTGTGCACCTTCCCAAGGCTCGCGCACGACTCCCGCCACCGCGAGCATGCGGCAGAATTTCCGGTAATCTTTCACGAGCGGATCGAGCCGCTCGTGTCGCGGACGACCGAGCCATGCGGCGAGGATTCCAAAGACCAGCAGCGCACCGAGCGCCGTCCAGAGGACGATCACGGGTGGTGCGAAATCGCCGAGTCCGGCGAGATTGAAAAGTGTTTGTTGCGCGTCCTCGTCGTAGTTCACCACGCGCAAGTCCCATTGGTATTTCACATTCTCCCAAGCGAGCCGCGTCTCATGTAGGAGTTCGCGAAAACCGGCAACGCCCGTGGAAGTTTCGCCGCCGGAATTTTCCGCGAGTGCGCGCGACTCCAGGAATGATTCGAAGCCGGAGCTGATGCGATCCGGCGCGATGACATTCGTGGGATCGACGCGCATCCAGCCTTCGCCTTTCGACCACACTTCCGCCCATGCGTGCGCGTCGAGCTGTCGCACGAGCACGTAGTTTCCCAGCCGATTAAACTCGCCGCCGTGGTAGCCGATCACGACGCGCGAGGGAATCCCGGCGATGCGCATGAGCGAAGCAAACGCCGCCGCGTAGTGCTCGCAAAAGCCGCTTCGCCGCTGAAACAAAAACTCGGTCAACGCATCCGCACCGTAAGTATTTGGGGCGAGCGAATAGATGAAATTTTCCTTTCGAAAATACTGCAACGCCGAGTCCACGACTGCGCGGTCTGTGGCCGCGTTCGCGCGCCAGGAATCGACGAGGCCCTGCACTTGCGCGGAGATCACGCGCGGTTTGCCCAGCCCTTCGAGGCGCTGATCCGGCATGAGCCCGACCTCGTGATTGTCGGGTCGCGAGACGACGGTGTAGCGCAGCGGCGCGACGATCGGGCGGACGCTTTGCAGGAAACCGCCGGCCTGAAATTCGGAATCGCGCGCGGCGACTGCGGGCCGGTCCAGCGCGAAAAGCCACCGTCCACCGTGCGGATCGAGGATGATGCTTTGGCGCACCGGCGTGCCGGAGAGTTGCCCGGCGGATCGCTCGACGGGCATGCCCGCCGAGCCGCGCGCCCAGATCATCCCATCGCCGCGCCACAGCACCGCGCCGCGCCAGTAGAGCTGGGAAAGCGGCGGCACGTTTCCATCGGGAAAGTCGGCGCGGAAGGCGCGGTTTTCATTGCGGGTGAGCGAGGCGAAACTACCCGGTGAAAGCTGATCGCTCATGCCGGTGACGCCGTTGATGGAGCGATTGAATTGAAAGCGAAAATCGCCGCGACTTCTCGGGAAGAACACAAAGAGCAACACGACGATCGGCAGCGATTGCGCGAGCATTTTCAACGCGAGCCCGATGGGACGCACCACGTTGCTGCCACGCGGCGCGTGGTGAAAGCGGATGAGGGATGCCGCGAGCAAGAGCGCGATGAAACCGGCGTAAAGCCAGCGTGAAAGTTCCTGCGAAAAGAAAAGTCCGCACAGACACAGGAACCACCCGAACAGCACCAGCACTTGAAAATCGCGGACGGTGTTTGTTTCCAGCAGCTTCAACGAAAGCAGGACGAGTAGGACGCCGAGCCCCGGCTCGATCCCGAAAAATCCGCCGAAGGAAATCGCGACTCCGCCGAGTCCGATCGCGAGCATGGCGATTTTCAGGGGCACGGATGGAAGCCGCAGGTGCCGGCGATTCACGATCAGCCGCAGTAGGATCGCCACGGCGAAGACCGCGACCGCCCACGGCGCCATGCGGTCGAGCAGCGGGATCGTCGCCAGCACGAGCGCCACGCACACTCCCGTGAGCGGGCCGGTTTCCAGGGTGCTGTATTGGCCGCGCCACCACTTCATGTTTTCTCCTCAATTGGAAAACGCGCGAGCTGCCGGAGACACTCGTGAAAATGCAATTCGCCATGCCCGCTCGGAATCACGGTGTTGGGCAATTCGAGCGAGTAACTTCGCCCGCTGCGCTCGGCGGTCACGATCCAGCGGGCGAGCTGCGAAAGGCGGTCTTCGTGGGCGAGCCCGGCGGTGTCCTGCCACGCGAACGGCAAGGTTTCATCCGCCTCTCCGGCCCATTGCTTCACGAAAAGCCCTTGTCCGCGCGCGGCCGCTTTCCAGTCGATGTGCCGTTGCGGTTCGCCCGGAACGTAAGTGCGCAATCCGGCAAAATCATCGCCCTCGGTGCGCAGGCCGGTGCCACGGTTTTTTGCTGGTGAAAGATGGCGCGGCAGCGGGCGTGAGCCGGCCGCCGCCGGGTAAACCCAGCGCGCGCCGCGCATCGTCACCACCATGCGCGCGGAGAAAAAACCGAGCGGGTAGAGACTGAAAGCCGTCAGCTCCAGTTCATCGAAAAAGCCTCGCTGGCTCGTGTCGATCGGGAGGTCGTCGTAGGCCCAGCGCGGTCCGCTGATTTCTGGGAACGCGACGGATTCTCCTTTCTGCTTCGCTTTGATCCGAATGGCGGTGTGGCGACCTCCGCTGACCGCGAGTACGCCGACTCGGACGGTTTGAATTTCCCCCGCGAAGACCGGCGCAATGGGCCCGATCGAGAGGCGGAGCCCGCGCACATTGGCGCGTGTGTGCAGGATGGAAACGAGGGCGACTCCGGTGAGCATGAAGCAGAGCAGATACGCGACGCCGTTGTCCTGGCTCGCGCCCGCGTACCACATCGCCAGGAGCAGCGCGAGCAGCCCGAGGCTGTTGCGATTTGGCACCACGCGAACGCGCCCGGTGACGCCTTCAAACGAGGGTGCCGCGCCCTTCATGGCACGGGGACCGTGCGCAATAAACTGAGCGCGAGCGCGCGACCGGATTCGCCCTGCGTTTGCAAATCCTCGCCCAGCCGGTGCGCCATCACCGCCACGCCCACGGCTTGCAAATCCTCCGGTAAAACCATGGTGCGTCCTTGCATCAGCGCCCACGCTTGCGAAGCCCGCAGCAGCGCGAGCCCGGCGCGCGGCGAAAGTCCGGTGCGATGCCGCTGCCGGCTGGCGTCGAGCAGGTCCTGCAAATAGTCGAGCAGCGCGGGCGCGGCCTGCACCTCGCGCACCGCCTGCTGGATTTCACGCAGCGCATCGGCGGGCAATATCGGCGCGAGATCGCGCAGCATGTCGCGGCGGTCGCGCCCGAGCAGCATCGCCCTTTCACCCGCGCGATCCGGGACGCCGAGTTCGATGCGCATGAGGAAGCGGTCGAGCTGTGATTCCGGCAGGGGAAAAGTGCCGATCTGGTGCTGCGGATTTTGCGTCGCCAGCACGAAGAACGGATCGGGCAGGGGATGGGTGATGCCGTCCACCGTGACGTGGCCTTCCTCCATGCCTTCCAGCAGCGCGCTCTGCGTTTTCGGTGTCGCACGATTCACTTCATCGACGAGGACGATTTGGGAAAAAAGCGGTCCGGGATGAAAGACGAACCGCTGCTGCTCGCGGTCGAAAATCGAATTGCCAATGATGTCCGCCGGCAGCATGTCGCTCGTGAATTGAATGCGCCGGAATTGCAGCCCGAGCGAGCGCGCGAGCGCGTGTGAAAGCGTTGTCTTTCCCACACCCGGCAGATCCTCGATGAGCAAATGCCCGCGCCCGAGCAAACACGCGACCGCCAGCCGCACGGACGCCTCCTTGCCGACGATGATCTGACTGATTTGCGACACGAACGCCTCGATGCGGGATTTCACAGAAGGAGAGTTTCCGTGCGATTGAGCGGGTGTCGAGAGGGGACTGTCTTGCGGCGAATTTTTCGTTGAGTTCATGAGGTGAACGTCCGATTTTCCACCATGCCTCTGCATCGCTCGCGGAATCATAAAATCATTGCCGGAGTGTGCGGCGGTCTCGCGGACTGGCTCGGCTGGTCGCCCACGATGGTGCGCGTGATTTTCGTGCTGGTCTCCATTCTCAGCGCCGCCTTTCCCGGTATCATCGTTTACATCGTGATGTGGGTGCTGATGCCGAAAGCGCGCGCGTGAGGGGACAACAGGGTTGTTTTGTCCGCCAACTTTTGGGAGCGTCGGACCGTCTTTCAAAAACCAAATCCGCATGCCGAAATCCAAACCCGCAAAGAAATCCAACCTGACGCTCCTCGGTCGCAGCGTGAGCCCGATCCCTCCTGCTCCGACGGCGGCGACGCTCGAGACTTTTGATAACCGGTATCCACAACGAGACTACTGGATCCGCTTCGAGAGCCTCGATTTCACGTCGCTGTGCCCCGTCACCGGGCAGCCCGATTTTTCCCGGATCACTGTGGACTACGTGCCGGACGTGCGGTGCATCGAGACGAAGTCGTTTAAGTTCTATCTGTCGTCTTTCCGCAACGTGCGGAGCTTTAACGAGGAAGTCGTGAATCGCATTCTCGAAGACCTCGTCGCTGCCTGTGCGCCGCGCTGCATTTGGGTCCACGGCGAGTTCGCTCCGCGCGGTGGCGTCGCCGTCACGGTCGAGGCGTATGCCCCCGCCACTGCGCAGCGGCCCGGCACTCTTCCCGCCCGCCCAGCGCACCGGAGATGAGCCGGGAAAAAGTGATCGTTCTACTGAGCGGCGGGATGGATTCCGTCACCGCGCTCTATGAGGCCCATCAGCGCTACGAAATCGTCTGCGCCGTCAGTTTTCACTACGGGGCGAAACACAACGACCGTGAGATCCCGTTCGCCGCTCACCATGCGACCCACTTGAAGGTGCCGCATCGCGAGATCCGGCTGGGTTTTATCGACCAGATGTTCAAGTCCGACTTACTGCAATCGGGAGGCGAGATTCCGAAGGGGCACTACGAGGAAGAGACGATGAAAAAAACCGTCGTGCCCTTTCGCAATGGCATCATGCTTTCCATCGCCGCCGGTCTCGCGGAAAGCCTCGAAGCTGATGGCCTAGTCATCGCCGCCCACGCCGGTGACCACGCCATTTATCCCGATTGCCGCGAAGATTTCATGAAGTCCATGGCCGATGCCATCCGCCTCGGCACCTATGCCAAAGTGGAAATCATCCGCCCCTTCATCGCGATGACGAAGGCCGACATCGCTCGCCGTGGTCATGAACTCGGCGTGGACTACTCCACCACCTGGTCCTGCTACGTCGGCGGAGACACGCATTGCGGAGAGTGCGGCACCTGCGTCGAGCGCCGGGAAGCCTTCCTGCTGGCAGGCCTTCCCGATCCGACCCCGTACAAAAGCACGTCCCCAATCCCGCCCAGACCGATCGGTCTATAAGCAAAGATTGGGGACGCGTAGGTCAGACTCCCTGAGCGAACTTACCGCGGCAGGAACTGCTTCGTGGCGAGAACTCGGAAGCGGTAGAATTTATCCACGCTCGAGTTTTGTGCATTGGGGTCGTAATGCTGAGCATCATGTTTATGATAATCGCCAAGTGC
>JANLQB010000409.1:0-12819 GCA_031367565.1 Verrucomicrobiota bacterium | reverse complement strand
TAGCAGCCGATCTCGCGGGGATTTGTGGCACGCCCGTGCAGGAGGCGAAATTGCTTTTCGTGAAAATCCGGGATCGGCAGCTCAAGCGCATTGCCATTCACCGCTGGCACCCGGACCACCGAAATCCGCGTCCGCTCAAACCGCTGGGCAATCGCATCCCAGCGATCAGCAGCGGTTTCGAGATTGATGATGAATGCCTGCATTCCCGTTGAAAGAAGCCGCGCGGGCGATGCCGTTACTTCGCTTTCTTTTCTTTCGACTCGAGCAGCCGGCCATCCGCCGCCAGCAGGATTTTCAACCGCTTCCCATCCGCCAGCGTGAGCTTCGCACCGCAAGTAATCACACCCTTTTCCTGCTCCGCCTCGATCTCATTGATCGTCCCCATGTAAGCCTGAATCGCCGTCTGCACCGCCGCCGGACATTGCGCGAGCGTGATGACCACCGTGCGCTTGTCCCCCTCGCCTTGTTTTTCCTTATCCTTCGCAAAAGCCGGGGAGGAAAAAGCAATGGCAATTAGGATGATCGGGGCGAAGGCTTGGGCGTTCATGTTGAGTCGTGGAGTTTATGCGAGCCGGGTTTCTGGAAGGAAATCTGCATTGTTTCCTCGCAGGAGGTTTTCAGTCGTCACGCGGGCGATTTCGGTGAGGGCTTCGCGCGTCAGGAAGGCTTGGTGTGCGGTCACAAGGACGTTGGGGAAACTCAGAAGGAGCGAGAGTTCGTCGTCTTGCAGGAGTTCGCCAGAGCGGTCTTCGAAAAAGAGGCCTTCCTCTTCTTCGTAAACATCCAGCGCCACGCCGCCGAGATGTCCGCTGCGCAAGGCCTCGATGAGGGCAGCGGTGTCCACGAGTTTTCCCCGGCTCGTGTTCACGAGAAAAGCACCGGGTTTCATCTGCGCAAAACTTTCCGTGTTGAGCAGGAAATGCGTCTTCGCCGTGAGTGGGAGGTGGAGCGAGACGATGTCGCTGGCGGCGAGAAGCGCGGGGAAATCGGTGTAGCGGATGCCGCGCTCGGTGGCCCAATCGGTCATCGGAAAAGGATCGCAGGCGAGAACGGTGGCATCGAAGCCGCGGAAAATCTGCGCGGTGATGCGTCCGATTTTTCCCGTGCCGACGATGCCGACGGTTTTCCCGGCGATGTCGGAGCCGACGAGTCCGTTGAGCGAGAAATTGTGTTCGCGCACGCGATTCCAGGCACGGTGAATTTTTCGATTGAGCGTCTGCAGGAGTGCGACGGTGTGCTCGGCGACGGCGTGCGGCGAGTAGGCGGGGACGCGGGTGACGGCGAGGCCGAGCGATTTCGCGGCGTTGAGGTCCACGTTGTTGAAGCCCGCGCAGCGCAGTGCGACGTGTTTTACTCCAGCGTCGTGCAGCGCGCGGAGACAGGGTTCGTCGATGCGATCATTCACGAAGACGCACACTGCCTGCACTCCGGCGACGCTCGCGACGGTTTCGTTCGTGAGGCGGAATTCGTGAAACTGCCGCTTCAGCCGGTCCGCGCCCGGTGCGCTCTCGAAGTATTGCCGGTCGTAGGGCTTCGTATCGTAGAAAGCGACGGTGTTCATGGCGCGCTACAGCGCGGTCTGCGCGGCTTTTTTCCCAAAACAATGTGGGCACGACTCGCCCTGCACGTAGTGCGGATGACGCTGCTCCTCGAACGTGAGCGGCATCTGGCAGGCGAAGCACATCTCGCTGCTGGTTTCCCGCAACTCAGGATCGACCCCGACGCGCCGGTCGAAAACGAAACACTCGCCGTCGTAGTGCGCTCCACCGCATTCCTCGAAGTATTTTAAGATGCCACCATCTAGCTGGAGCACGTTTTTAAACCCTTCGCGTTCCATGAAAGGGCCGGCTTTTTCACACCGGATCCCGCCGGTGCAAAACATGACGATAGGCTGCTCTTTCAGCTCCGCTGGCAGCTTCTCCACCGCTTTTGGGAAATCGCGA
Organism: Verrucomicrobiota bacterium; assembly: GCA_031367565.1. GTDB lineage: Bacteria > Verrucomicrobiota > Verrucomicrobiia > Chthoniobacterales > Chthoniobacteraceae > JANLQB01. The sequence continues at coordinate 10,876 of JANLQB010000409.1, read as the reverse complement.
AAGTGTTCGATGCCAGCGGGGATCGCGCCTTGGAAGGTACCCATGCGGACTTCGTAATCGTTGCGCGCGTCGAGGAGCGTGACCGGACGGCCTTCATCCAGCCATTGTTTAAGCACACGAGCAGGGAGTTTCTCGGAGGTCTTTCGACCAGGATTGATGCCTTCGACACCAAACGCGATGATCTCCTTTTTAACTTTCACGAGCATCCGATTGTAAGGCTGCTTCGCACTTTCGCTTTCCTTCGGTCCCAGGTCGGCGAGCCCCGGAAGCGCGCGAAGCTCAGACACGAGAGCGTCGATATTTTCGCGGAGGCCGGCCACGAAAATATTGATGCCTTCAGGGCTGAGCAAGATCGTGCCTTTGATTTCGCGCGCATCGCAAAGCGCCAGCAAGCGCTCGCGCAGCGGCGGGAGATTTTCGAGCGGGGTAAATTTGTAGGTGGAGATGTTGATGAAGGCTGGCATCGGAAAACGAACGGCTCCGAAGCATGTCAATCGCGCGAGCGTGACAGGCAAGCCAAAGGTTGAACGAATTGCATGGAGCACGGATGTGCCCGCACTCGCCCGGCCTTCCTCAAATCAGCACCACGGACGGTTACTTCAGCGCCGCTTCGTAATTCTCTCCGACCTGCGCCCAATTGATAACACCCCAGATCGCCTTCAAATAATCAGGCCGGCGGTTCTGGTAATTGAGGTAGTAGGCATGTTCCCATACATCAATGCCGAGTACCGGCGTGCCTTCGATTCCCGCGATGGCTTTGCCCATGATCGGGTTATCCTGATTCGCGGTGGAGCCGATTTCGAGTTTACCGCCATTCACGACCAGCCAGACCCAGCCGCTGCCGAAACGGCCCACACCCGCTGCTTCGATCTTCGTCTTAAATTGATCGAAATCGCCGAACGTGGCCGCGATGGAGTCGGCGAGTTTGCCTGTCGGTTTGTTATCCGCCTTCGGCGCAGTCAGGAGCTTCCAGAAAAAGCTGTGATTCACATGTCCGCCGCCATTGTTGCGGACAGGACCGCGGATCGCCTCGGGGACAGCAGCGAGATCCTTAATCAAATCTTCGGCGCTTTTCGCGGCAAGTTCAGGAGCGCTTTCGAGGGCCTTGTTCAGATTTGTCACGTAAGCTTGGTGATGCTTGTCGTGATGAATTTCCATCGTGCGCGCGTCGACGTTTGGTTCGAGGGCGGTGTTGGGATAGGGAAGAGGAGCGAGTTCGTATGCCATAGTAGTAAAGGTTTCGTGCGGATGATGCGAAGTGGATGCCTGTTTGGCAAGTGCCTCGCCGCACTCAATCGTCAAATCAAGCAGGGCGAATCCGAAAACGGCCGCTGATTTCATCCCGGCATAAAAACGAAAATGGACGTTGCCAGTCCCGCTTCGGTCCGTATAGTCGCCGCCCTTTCCCAATCTAGGAACCCTATTTTATGTCACAGCATCGTAGCCTCAAAGGCGTCAGCACCATCGCAGCGAAGCGCAACGTTTTGAAACGATTCGAGCGGGTTGAGCTTCTAAAAAAGCGCGGTCAGTTCAAGGATGGAGACAAAGTGATCGGCCTGCGCAAGACCAAGCCCGAGGCTTAGTCGGCGGGCGGTCCAGCCACCCCAGCGGCACCCGATCCGAGGATTTTGTAATGCAGGCTGCGCCGCAGCGATCAGAATTTGAGCAGGCGAGGTTCCGGCGGAGCCAAGCACACCCTCTTCTCGGCGTGAGCTCGATCATTTCATTTTTTCGCCGTGCGAGAGCGGGCTGGCGGCTCGCAGGTTTCTCGATCTTTGCGACCATTTAACGGGCCAATTTATCGGCAGCGTGCGTCTTGCAGATACTACGAGCCGCTATAGTCTCGGAGGCCGATGACCGAAATCGAGACGCCTCATAAAACTCCGCAATCGAAGCGGCGTGGGTGGATTCGGCGGAGTTTTAAATGGGGGCTCCTTCTGTTCGTACTGGCGCTCGTTTGCCATCGCCCGCTCGTCCGCTTCATCGCCATTCAGATTGCGGCGAGGCAACACCTGAAGTTGGATTTTCACCTTTCGGGAACCGTCCTGACGAATCTCGAAATCAAGAGCATCCATGTCGCTCCGAACGGCTCCGGTCCGACACCGGTCGAGAAGATCGACATCGAGCGACTGCGGTTTGACTACAGCATCCCGATGCTCGTCCGCTTCGGTTTGGGCGAGTTTTTGCGCAGCTACGAAATCCACCACGCGGACCTCGCATTCGTGGCGTTGCCGAGCAAGACGCCCACGGAGAAACGCGAGAAGGCGAGCATCATCCAGGTGCTCCGCACGATTCTCGCGCAGCCGGCGGCGTATGCGGACCGGGCGGAAATCGAGGATTTTAACATCCGCATCCACGCGCCGACGAACGAGACGATCGTCGAAGGAGTGAACATTCTACTCGCGCCGGATCGCGCGGGCTATCTGCGCGTACGGCGGCTCGCCGCGCCGGGAATTCCGGTTTGGGAAAATCTGAATGCGGAGACGAGTTACACGGCGCGAAATCTTTTCGTAAAGAACCTCACGATCACGCCGGACCTTGTGCTCCGTGATGTGAATTTCGACGCATCGCAGCGCGCGCAACACAAGGCCAACATGAGCCTGCGGGCGGATGTTTTTGGCGGCGAACTGTGGTTCTCGATGACTGGCAATCGTTTACAGGACAAGGGAAAAAACATGGCGCACAGCTACGACACGACGACGCGACTCTCCGTAAAAAACGTGAACGCCCGCGCGGCGGCGGCCTATTTTGGCGCGAAAAATTTGCCCGTCGAATCGGTCGCTTCCATCGAAACGGAATTCACCGGCGAGCCGGAAAAACCGCGCACCTGGCGCGGAAAAATGACGGCGGCGATTGAGCGTGTCGCCGCCGGGCCGTTGCAAATCGAACGCGTCAATCTGAACTCAACGGTGAGCGACGGAGTGGCGAAAATCGCGCTCGATGCGGAGCTCGCGGGGAACACGCTCACGGTGACATCCACCGCGCGCGTGCCCGAGTCGGTGAATGATTTCGACCTGACCGAGGTCGAAGCGATGCTGCAACTCGACGCGACGCATTTGCCGGAACTCGGCACGCAATTGTCGATGAAAGATCCGATGAGCGGCACGGCGACGGCGACGGCGCGCGTCACGTTGCGCGACCGCGTGGCGGCAGCGGAGATGGACGTGAATGTGGAGAAGCTCAGCGCGGGCGCGGTCGGTTTGGAAAATGCGCGAGTCAAACTTTCCGCCTCGAAGAAGTTCGGCCAGACGGGATTCGCGGGCGTGAGCGCGCAGGTCAGCGGCGACATCGCGGGCCTGCGGTTTCAGACTTTCACGACGGACTCCGCGACGCTGCGCGCAGCGATGAACGAGCGGGCCGTGACGGTTTCCACACTGGAGATTCATCGCGGGGAAAACAACGTGAGCGCCCACGGGACGTATGAAATTCCCGTCGATCTGAAGGCGGCCGCAAAAGCTCCGGTGGATGCGCAGTTCGCAATCCACGCCCCGCAAATCGCCGACTTCGGAATCGTGCTGAATGGCGAGCCGCTCGAAGGCCGCATCACGGGAAAAGGCGACGTGAAGCTGGTGGACGGCGCGCCGGTAGGCGATGTCGAGTTGGATGGCGGCGGGTTTAAACTCGGCGGCTTCGTTGCGGAGTCGCTCGTCGCGCGGGTAAAGCTCGTGGATCGTGCGGCGCACATCGACGAACTGGCGCTGAAGCTGAACGGGCAGGACCAGATCAGCGCGACCGGCACATTTGGATTTGATGCACCGAACTCGTACGACGGGAAGGTGCTCGTCGGCATCGAAAGCCTCGCGGTGCTGGGACCGTTGCTCGAAGTTTTCGGAAAGAAGGAATCGCTCGCCGGCAGTCTGCACCTTGACTGGACAGGCAAGGGCGACCTGAAGCCCGCGACTTTCGCAGGCGACGTAAAGCTCGCCGTGGCCAAGGCGCACTACGGAAAAATCGATCTCAGCGAAGTGGCACTCACCGCTGTATATGGCCCCGAATACGCAAAGACGACCGAGCTGCGAATCGTGAGCGGTCCCACGAAACTGGAAGCGACTCTCGACCTCGCGGAAAGGAAACTGCGGCTCCAGGACATCAATCTCCAACAAGGCGGTCAGCCCGCGCTGACCGGCTATCTTTTTTTCCCGATCGACCTGGCGAGTCAGACCGAAAAAATCCCGCTGGAAGAACGTCTCGCGACAAACCTGACGGTGAACAGCCTCGATCTCGACAAGCTGTTCGCCAGCTTCGGCAAGACATCTCCGGTCAGCGGAAACATTTCTGCCACACTCATCTCCGGTGGCACGGTGTTGAATCCCGCCGGCCAGTTGCAACTCAAAGCGCGCGCGATCAAAGCGGGAGCCGCACCGCAATTCGACCAGGCGGAACTCGATCTCACGCTGAACTATTCCGACAAGCTGCTCACGCTTGATGCCACCGCGCGCCAGCGCGAAATCCAGCCGCTCGTGATCAAAGGCAGGCTTCCGTTGGACATCGAAAAAGCGGTGAAAGACAAAGCGTATGACCCCGCGCTGCCGATTGATTTCACGGCGAAGATCACGCCGTCCTCGCTCGCCAATGTCTCCAAATTTGTGCCCGCCGTGCGCCGCCTCGATGGCACGCTGGCGTTTGATCTCCGCGTCGCGGGCACGTTTGGAAAACCGGAGGTCACGATGGCGCTCGATGTCGATCTCAAGGGCGCGCGGATGACGGCGGAAAACGTGCCGGCGATCGGCGCGTTCCGGGCAAAAATCGGCTACGCAAATGAAGTGCTCACCTTCAACAATTTCAAAGGCGAACTCGGCGGCGGCACCTTCAAACTCAGCGGTACCGTGCAAGCGCCGGAGCTCGCGCAGCTCAGCTTTGTGCCGGTCATGGTTTTTCCGAAAGCGATCATGCCCGTCTTCGATCTGCGCCTCGAATCCGACGAGGTGCTCGTGCTGCGAAATGACTCGATCACGGTGCGCGCGGACAGCGATGTGAAACTCGCCGGACCGCTGAACGCCGCCGCCGCGACCGGCACGATTTACGTCAAGCACAGCCGCTTTTTCAAAGAGATCGATATCCTCCCGATCGGCCTGCCGGGACGACCAAAGCCCGCGCCAAAATCCGCTCCGAGCCAAGCGAATATTTCGTTTCCAAATGCGCCGCTGCGCGATTGGAAATTCGACATCGCGATCAAGACGCGCGATGACGATCCATTTCTCGTCCGCGGAAATCTCGCGAACGGAGCGGCCGCACTTTCGCTGCGCCTCGCGGGCACCGGGCTGAAGCCGTGGCTCGATGGAAACATCCGCATCGACTCGTTCAATGCGAACCTGCCGTTCAGCCGACTCTCGATCACGCGCGGCTTCATTTATTTCGGTGAGGACGCGCCGTTTCAACCATCGCTCGATCTCCAAGCGGAATCGCGCGCGGGCAATTACCTCATCGGCGCTTACATTTACGGCACCGCGTCGAATCCGCAGATCGCACTTTCCAGCGAGCCTCCCCTGCCCCACGCCGACATCGTCTCTCTCCTCGCAACGGGCACGACGACCGCCGAACTCGGCGCCAATGCTGAGGCACTCGCGAGTCGCGCGGCGATCCTCGCGGTGAAGCAGCTTTACCAAAAAGTGTTCAAGCGCAGCACCCCGCCTCCACCGACAAAGGCGAAAACCGAAGACGGAAATTTGCTCGATCGTTTCCAGATGGAACTCGGCTCTACGGACAACCGCAGTGGTCGCCAGCAGGTCATCACCCGCATTAAGATCAACGATCAACTTTACCTCATCGGCGACGCAGGCGTGGATGGACAGTTCACCGGGCGTCTGAAATACCTGATTCGTTTCCGATAGATGGAACCCGCAAAACCCGCAAAACCCGCAAAAACGAAACGGCATCCTGCTGCATGCTTTTCGCGTCCTTTCGCGCCTTTCGCCTGCATGCTTTTACTCACCTCTGCGCCTGCGGCGGAAAATGCCCAGAACGCCCTGCTCGGCGCGGAGCTTTTACAAACCGCGATCGCTCCGACGGCGAAGCAGCACATCGAATTCACCGGTGCAAAATCCTTCACGGAACCGGAACTCACCGCCGCCGTCGCCGAGCAAATCCGCGAGCTGCAAGAGTATCCCCTCACGCCCGCACGCGCTGACGATTCGGCGTATTATCTCGGTGCGTTTTATCGGAAAAAGGGATTCGCAAGCGCGCAGGTGGACTACGAAATCCGCGGCGACAAACTCGTGCTGAAGATCAACGAAGGCCCTCGCTCGCTGCTGCACGCGGTCATTTTCACGGGCAATAAATCGCTCCCCGACGCGACGCTCTGGGAATACTTCCTCGGCGCGACACCGGAGCGACTCGCGAAAGCGCCGGAGATGTTTCCCTTCAGTGCCGGCGAAGTCGCGAGTGGGGCAGATCGCGTGCGCGGACTCTACATTTCGGAGGGGTTTCTCGATGTCGTCGTCGATGCTTCAAAGATCGAACTCACGGAAAACCGCACGCGCGCGAGCGTGACGGTGAGCATCGACGAGCGGCAGCGCTACGTTTTTGGCGATGTCCAATTTCGCGGCGACTCGGCTTTCACACGCGATCAATTGGTGAAGGCGATGGGCGTGCCGGTCGATGGGCCGTTCTCCGCGACGAAGCTGACGAATGCGCAACGCAACATTCAGTCCTTCCTGAAAACCCACGGTTACTATCAGGCCGAAGTCGCCGTCGCCGCCGATCCCGCAAAGGCCGCGCTGGGTCACGTCGCGGTGCGTTTCGACGTGACGCCGGGGCGCCTCTTTTACTTCGACGGCGTGACGGCGAAAGGCACGGATCGTCTGCGCGCGGACTTTTTGCCGAAGCGGTTCGCGCATTTGAAAGGCGAGAAATACGACCCCTCCAAGCTGGATGAAACCTTCCGCGAAATGCTACGCACCGGCCTTTTCAAAAACCTGCGCCCTTCGCTCAGGCCGGTCGGCCAAGATCAGCTCCGGATCGATCTTACGGTCGAGGAAGCGAAGGCCCGTGAAATCGGCGCGACCATCGGCGCGGGCTCCTACGAGGGCGTGAGCATCGGCCTCCGCCTCGCGGATCGAAACCTTTTCGGACGCGGTCGGCCGCTTTCGCTCGGCGTGGACTACTCGCAGCGCGGTCTGCGCGGCGAATTCCTCTACGTCGATCCGTGGCTCTTCGACACCCGCTTCAGCCTGCGTTCGCGCCTTTACTCCGCCGTCCGCGATGAAGAGGGCTACTCGAAAAACGAGATCGGCTGGCGCTTCGATCTCGCACGAAAACCTCTGCCGCACCTCGAAGTCGGCGCATTTGTGGAGCAGCAAAAAGTCACGCTTACTTCGAGCGGCATCGATCTCCCGCAGCTCGGGCCCACGGATTATTTCCTCACCAGCGTCGGCCTCACCGCCTCCATCGACTACCGCGACGATCCGATCAGCCCCTCGCGCGGTTTCATTTTCACCAACGCCACAGACTTTTCGACGCTCGATGGCGAGCCCGCCTTCACGCGCTACACCGTCCGCTTTTCCTACTATCTGCCGGTAAAAAAACTTCTTTTCGCCTTTGGCGCACGCAGCGGCCTCATCGCACCGATCACCGACCGTGCGAACATCCCCATCGACGTCCGCTACTTCAGCGGAGGTGGCACCACCGTGCGCAGTTTTTCCGAGCGCGAACTCGGTCCACAGAGCCAAAGCGGCGACCCGCTCGGCGGCGAATTTTTCACGATCTTCAATGCCGAGATGACCTTCCCGATCGCGGGGAGTCTGCAAGGCGCAGCTTTTGTGGATGCAGGAAACGTCACCTCGTCCGATGACATTGGCCTCAGCGACATGCGCTACGCCGTCGGCCTCGGCCTGCGCTACAAACTGCCGATCGGCCCGCTCCGGCTCGACTACGGGCTGAACCCCTCACCGAACGCAGACGAAGCGCGCGGCGCGTTTCATTTTTCGTTCGGCTTCGCGTTTTAAAATCAACGCACGCGGACGCCTGGCTCTCGGCGAAGCAAATCGCCAACACTGCGCGCACCGCTCTGATCAATTTTTTCGCGGTCGATCACACGGATCGCCTGTGGCGAATCGTAGGTGCGCCCAACGCGCTTGGCGGGTTGCGCGATGTTCGTGCCGGTGATGGCTGCCGGTTGGTCCTTGCCCACGCCCGGAGACTGGACACCGGAGTGCGCACAGCCGACGGCGACAATTCCTGCGAGGAGTGCTTTCATGATGAAAATCAACGCAACCGCAAGCGATCCGCCAGCCGAATTCTTTGGGCCCATCAGGCTTTCCAGCAACCCGCCCTTTCACCTAGCCGCCTAGAACAACGACCTTGCCACCTACCGATATGTCCAAACTTCTCGTTCTCTACTATTCCATGTACGGCCACATCGAAACGCTCGCGGGCGCGATCGCGGACGGCGCGCATTCCGTCGAAGGCGTCGACGTCATCATCAAACGCGTCGCGGATTTAATCCCCGAAGACAAAGCGCGCGAGCACGGCGCGAAGGTCGATCAAGCCGCGCCCATCGCTTCGCCCCAGGAACTCTCCGACTACGACGCCATCATCTTCGGCACGCCCACACGGTTCGGAAACATGGCCGCGCAAATGCGGAACTTCCTCGATCAAACCGGCGGCCTTTGGGTCAAAGGCGCACTCGTCGGCAAAGTCGGCAGCGTCTTCACCAGCACCGGCACCGGCGGTGGAAACGAGAGCACCATCCTCACCTTCATCCCCACCCTGCTGCATCACGGCATGATCTACGTCGGGCTGCCCTATACCTGCCCCGAGCTCACCGACATCTCGCAAGTCAAAGGCGGCTCACCCTACGGCGCAGGCACCATCGCTGGCTCCGACGGCTCGCGGAAACCATCCCCCGTCGAGCTGGCGCAAGCCCGCTTCCAGGGCGCGCACGTCGCCGCCATCGCGAAGAAGCTCCACGGCTAAAATTACGCGCCTAAAATCTCCGACACCGTCCCGACAAACCGCGAGAGTGTGAACGGCTTCGGGATGTAGGCCCGCACGCCGGGCTCGCGGAGCAATTCCTGCGCACGCCGATTTGCCGATGCTCCAGACATGAGCACGAGCGGCGGCAATTTTCGATCGTCCGGCAGCGCCACGCGGAAAAGCGTGCGAATCAGCGAATACAGCGTCGCTCCGCTCATTTCCGGCATCGTGAGATCGAAGATGAGCAGGTCGTAGTTTTTCTTAAGGACCAACTCGAACGCGTATTCCGGGCTCGTCGTCGTATCGATCACGCAATCGCCGATCGAGACCAGCGTCTCACGCGCGATCCGCAGAATGTCCACGTCGTCATCTACGACTAAAATTAATTTTTCCTTCATTACTTCGGCGCTGGATGCCAGAGGACAACCCGCAAGTGGTCAAGCATCGAAAGCCGCGTAAATCCGCGTCGCAACTACAGGCAACATCCCATTATTTATTCTGGCCTCAATCGCTCGTGATCTTCGTTCGCCGTGAAGGCAACCGCTTTCCCGCGTCTCCCCGTTACTACTCTTCGCGGTGCAGAATACCCCGACTTCGTATCACCGGTTTCGGTGACGCTTATTCCCAACTCTCGTATTCCACTTGATGCCGTGGAGACGTTACCGTTTTGGCCGATGAGAACTCTCTATCCCCTCCTCTTCGCTCTTTGCTGCGGGCATTTGTTCGCTGCCGATTTGAACTTTCCAAACGAACAAATCGACGACTGGCACGGCTTCCAGCGGCATACGTTTCAAGCCGATGGTTGCGCGGCGTGGGTCGTGGAGCCGAAGACGGCGCTGCCGGGAAATCCGTGGTCGTGGTGCATGGAATTTCCCGACGCCTTTACCGATCGCTGTGCTGCGCCTGCGCTGCTGGCGGCGGGGTTTCACCACGTCCACATCGTCGTCGGAAATACCTTTGGCTGTCCCGATGCGGTGAAACATTTCAACGCGTTTTACGAGCTGCTCGTCGCGCGCGGGCTTGCGCCGAAAGCGGTGCTCATCGGCATCAGCCGCGGCGGGCTTTATGCGTATCGTTTTGCCAGCGAGCACCCCGACCGTGTGAGCGTGATCTATGGCGATGCGGCGGTGGGCGATTTCAAAAGCTGGCCGGGTGGTAAAGGTCAGGCAAAGGGAAGCGCCGGAGACTGGGTGTCGCTAGTGAAACTATATGGATTCAAAGATGAGGCGGAGGCTCTGGCGTATCGGGGAAATCCGATCGACATCTTGGCTCCGCTGGCGAAAGCAAAGGTCGCGCTGATTCATGTCGTGGGAGATGCAGACGATCTCGTGCCGACGGAGGAAAACGCGGGAATCATCGAGACGCGCTACCTGGCACTCGGCGGTGAATTTCAAATGATCCACAAACCAGGCATCGGACATCATCCGCATGGGCTGGATGATCCCGCGCCGGTGGTGCAATTCATCTTGAAACACGCGCACTAGCCTTCCTTCCCGGCGGCGATGGAGCCGTCGCGTGTATCAAAGGGGATACACTAACCATCTCGCGGACCGGCACTGGCAGATGGTGAATGGTCTCATGAAACCCACCGAACTGTTCCATCACCAGATTGGTTCCTTTCATATCGCGAGTCGCTCCGTGTACCGTCAGAATCATTAGGTGCGATCGTCGGTCGTTCGAGCGCGCCGGGGACGAATCCGAGCTTTGCGACGGGAGTGAAGGCGAGCGGGCAGGTTTCGGGTTACACGACAATCGGCGGCTCGGGAAATGACGCGGGCGTGATCGTCGGCAACGGCCAACTCAACGGACAGCCGCGCGCCTTTCGCCTCCCGCCGGATTCGGGCGCGGACGTGACGCCTCCGGTTGCGTTCACCAAGACGAACAACATCACTTTTTCGGCACGTATTCGGTCGGCGTGTCGGTCGTGTTTTGGGAGAATGAGAACGTCTCGGCTGCGAGCAGC
>JANLQB010000396.1:0-4679 GCA_031367565.1 Verrucomicrobiota bacterium | reverse complement strand
AGATCGACTCCCTCGGGGGTTTCGCCTGCGCCATTCATCAAGTCGCCGAAGCCGGTGAGCAGGATGAGGCGCTGGCTGGGTTTGAGGGCTTTGATTTCCTTCGCGAGTTGATCGCCATTCATCTCGGGCATGGCGCGGTCGGTGAGGACGAGGTCGAATTCGCCCGTGCGGAATTTTTCCAAACCGATGCGCCCGTTTTCGGCGAGGGTCACTTCGTGAAAATCTTCGGCGAGGTAGTAGGAGATGACTTCGCGGACCATTTCTTCATCTTCCACGACGAGGACGCGGAGGGGGCGCTCGCTGGCTTCGATGGCGGCGAAAGGTGCCGGGTCGGGAGTGGGCACGCTTTTTAGCAATGGCAGCGAGATGGAGATGGCGGTGCCGCGCTGGGGCTCGCTGCGGATGTCGAGCTGGCCTTCGTGGCGGCGGACGATGCCATAGACGCTGCCGAGGCCGAGGCCGAGGGTTTCCACATCCTTGGTGGAGTAGAAGGGTTCGAGGCAGCGGGCGCGGACGTCTTCCGTCATGCCGACGCCGTTGTCGGTGACGGTGATGACGAGCCAGGTGCCCTGGACTTCGGTGCTGACGGTGATGGTGCCGCGGGCCGTGATGGCGTCGATGGCGTTGAAGAGGAGGTTTGTGAGGGCTTCGCGGAGTTCAGCCTCGTTGCCGGCGACGGTGGGGACTTCGCCGAGTTCGGTCTGGATGGTGATGTTCACGCCGGCGGCGTAGGCCTGATCTTTCCAGCGCGGACGGGTGACGGCGATGACTTGTTCGACGAGTTCGTTGATGACGACGGGGGCGAAGATTTCGTTTTCATCCCGACGTCGGTAAAATTCGCGGAGCCGGCTGACGACGCCGGCGCTGTCTTTAGCGGCGTTGTGGATTTTCTGGATGAGCGGGCGGGCGGCTTCCGGGTCGGAGGCGATGTCTGGTTTGGAGAGGAGGAGTTCGCTGAAGCTGAGGATGGGGGCGAGCGTGTTATTAAAGTCGTGGGCGATGCCGTTCGCCATGCGGCCGAGGGCGTGCATGCGTTCGCGGAGGATTACTTCCTGCTGGGCGGCGCGGAGCTGGCCGAGGGTTTCGGTGAGCTTGTGATTGATCTCGCGCGTGCCTTCTTCCGCGCGCCGCCGCTCGGCGATCTCTTGCTGGAGCCGGGCGTTGGCTTGCTGGAGCATGGAGGTGCGTTCTTCGACGCGGCGCTCGAGTTCATCGTGTGCCCGACGGAGCTGGAGTTGCACGCGCTGGCGCTCGCAGGCGTATTGCAGGGAGCGGATGAGGAGCTGGTTATCGACGTGGCCTTTCACCAGATAATCCTGCGCGCCGAGCTGGACGGTCTCGATGGCGAGGGTCACGTCGTCTCGCCCGCTGAGGACGACGATGGGCACGTCGGGCGCGGCGGCCATCGTCAAAATAAAGGTCTCCAGTCCGTCGCTGTCGGCGAGGGTGAGATCGAGCATGATGAGGCCGATGTCGCCGCGCTTTAGCCGCTCGAGCCCGCGGGCGAGGGTTTCCACGTGCTCGAGTTCAAAGCGCGAGGCGGCTTCGGAGAGCTGGAGCAGGTGCTGGAGGAAGGTGGCGTGCTCGGGATTGTCCTCGATGAGGAGGACTTTGATGGGATCGGAGTTTATGGAGACCGGCGACACTTTCTGAAGATAGCAGGCGTCGGGGCACCTTGCCCATATCTAATGTCCGGCGGGAAAAGAAAGGCCCGGTCAGTGATCACGAATCGCTGTGGGAATCCATCGTCTCGCGGACTTTTTTGGCGAGTTCCAGCGGTGAGAATGGCTTTTGCAAAAAGGCAGTATCCCGCTCGAGGCCGTGCCGGCGGAGGATGGCCTCGTCGATATAGCCGGAGGTAAAAAGCAGCTTCGTCATGTGGCTGCGCGCGCGCACCCAGTCGGAGAGTTCGCGTCCGCCGGAATCGGGCAGCACGACATCGGAGAAAAGCATGTCGATCTCGCGCCCTTGCTCCATTTCTAAAACCTCGCGCGCCGTCGAGCCATCGCCAGCCTCGAGCACGGTGTAGCCGAGTCCGCGCAGGATTTGCGCGGTCACTTTCCGCACGGTGAGTTCGTCTTCGACATAAAGGATCGTCTCACTGCCGCCGGGCATTCGACCCAGCTTCTCCTGAACGAGTGCCTTGTGCCCCGACTCATCGACGCGCGGTAGGTAGATGGAAAACGTGGTGCCCGTGCCGAGGGAGGTTTTCAGGGAAATGAAGCCGCCGCTTTGCTTCACGATGCCGTAGCAAGTCGAGAGGCCGAGGCCAGTGCCGTGGCCTTTTTCTTTCGTGGTGAAAAAGGGCTCGAAAATGTGTTTCACGACTTCCGGCGGGATGCCGCTGCCGGTGTCGGTGATCATCAATTTCACGTACTCGCCAGCGGGCATGGAGGTCTCGGCGTCCGGGTCATCGAGCGCGTAGGTGGTGTCCGCCGTGGTGATGCGGATGGAGCCGCCGCGCGGCATCGCGTCGCGCGCATTCACGCAGAGATTCAGCAAGACCTGCTCGATCTGGCCAGGGTCCGCCTTGATCTGGCCTAGCTTCGCGAGGAGGTCGGTTTCCACTTTGATGTCTTCGCCGATCACGCGCTGGAGGATTTTTTGCAGGTCGCGCACGGTGTCATTCAGCGTGAAGACGCGTGGATTCAGGGATTGCCGACGGCTGAAGGCGAGGAGCTGCCCGGTGAGCGCGGCGGCGAAGTCGGCGGCCTTGCGGATTTGCACGAGGTGCTTGTGCTGCGGCTGCGGGTCGGGGATCTGGCTCATCAGCAGATCGCTGTAGCCGACGATCACGGTCAGGATGTTATTGAAGTCGTGCGCAATGCCGCCAGCGAGCCGTCCGACTGCGTCCATTTTCTGCGATTGCAGGAGTTCTTCTTCCAGCCGCCGCCGCTCCGTGATGTCGCGTGCGATCGAGGAAACGCCCGTGATTTTTCCGTTGCTCGCGCGGATCGGCGAGTCGGTGAGCGACACGCCGATTTTCCGCCCGTCCTTCCGCAGCCGCACGGTCTCGTAGTTGGCGAGGCTTTCGCCGCGCTTCACCGCCGTCAGCATCTGTGGAAATTCGTCGAGCCGATCGGGCGGCATGATGATTTCCAGCGACTGCCCGACGGCCTCGGCGGCGGTGTAGCCGTAGATTTGTTCCGCGCCGATATTCCAGCTCCGCACCACGCCCTCGAGCGTGCAGGCGACGATCGCGTCGTTGGAATTCGCGACGACCGCCGCGAGTTCCGAGGTGGCGCGCTCGGCGTCCTTCCGCCGCGTCACGTCGCGCAGGAACACGGTGAAGAGCGGCGCTCCGTCGATGACGATGCGGCTCACCGCGACCTCGGCGGGAAACTCCGAGCCATCGCGCCGCAGACCGCGGATTCCAAAATGGCGCCCCACTTGCACGCCGGACTTTGAAGATGCCTCGAAAAAATTCAGCGCCCGCTTTTGCATTTTGCGAAGCTCCTCCGGCACGATTAGCGCGATGACGTCGCGCCCCATCGCCTCCGCCGCCGTGTAGCCAAAAGTGCGCTCGGCGGCGGGATTAAAGCTTTCGATCGTGTGGTTCACGCCAAAGCTGAAAACGCAATCCAGCGCGGAATCGAAGATCGCCGCCTTCCGCATCTCGCTCTTGCGCAGCGCCTGCTCGGCGTTCTTTCGCTCGATGAGATTGCCGAGCACGCCGCTGATCGCGCTCAGCGTCTGGAGCGATTCCGGGTCGTGCGAGGCGATCTTCGGGCTGAAAAATTCGAGGACGTGGCGCACTTCACCCGCGACGGTGATCGGCACCCCGAAGGCCGAGCCCATCCCCGATTTCACCGCGATCTGCGCATTCGCGAAATAGGCATCCGCCGCGAGATTGGTGATCCATTTCGGACGCCCGCTTTCCCAGACCTCCGTGGCGAGCCCCGTGCCCGGAGCGTGCGCCGTGCGCACGTTCGCCCGTTCAAATTCCGAGATGTCGATGTCCTGCGTCTGCCAGATTTCCACGCAGCGCAAGAGCCCCGCCTCCGAGTCCACATCCCAGACCGCGCCCATTTCCCAATCTAGAATTTCGCAGATGCTTTCGAGGATTTTTGGCCGCGCCTCGACCACCGAGGCGGCATCGCTGAGCACGCGATGCGTCGCCTCGTGCAAGCGCCGCCGCTGCTCGGCCCAGTGCTGCGCCGAGACGTCTTCCACGGTGCCTTCGAGATGAGCGATCTCGCCGGCCGCATCGCGCACCGCACGCACATTCACGCGCACCCAGAGCGTGCGCCCGTCCACGCGGACCATTTCGATTTCGTAGTTCGAGACGGCGCTCTCCGTTTTCAGCACTTCGAAAAGTGCCGCCCGCTGCGCGGGATCGACGAAAATCGGGCGCTCGGATTCCGACATGTTCGCGATCAAATGCTGCGGCGAATCGTAGCCATACATTTTGGCGAGCGCTTTGTTTGCCGCGAGGTACTGGCCGTCCGGCGTCGTTTGAAACATGCCCTCGATCGCGTTGTCGAACATCGCGCGATACGTCGTCTCGCGATCCGCCAGCAGTTGGAGCAGGCGCTTTTTTTCCTGCACATCCGCGCGCACCCGGCGGGCGAGGCGGTAGAGGAAAACGGTCGTGCCGCCGATCGTGGCCAGCAGCAGCAGATGCATCGCGATGTCCACCGCATCGACTTTTCCTCCCGCCTTTTCCGCGCGCAGATGCC
>JANLQB010000384.1:0-9832 GCA_031367565.1 Verrucomicrobiota bacterium | reverse complement strand
CGGGCGCGTTGCAGTTTGAGGTGGGGATTCAGACGTTCGACGAGGCCACTTCGCGGAACATTAGCCGGCGGCAGAATCTGGCGAAGCTGGAGGATAACTTGCGGTTCCTGCGCGCGGAGACGGGGGTGCATGTCCACGCGGATTTGATCGTGGGGCTGCCGGGGGAGGATATGGCGAGCTTTGGGCGGGGGTTCGATCGGCTGCTGGCGATGGGGCCGCAGGAGATTCAGGTGGGGATTTTGAAACGGCTGCGCGGGACTCCAATCGTGCGTCATGATGCGGAGTGGGAGATGGTTTACAGCCCGAATCCGCCTTACGAGATTTTGCAAAACAAGCTGCTGGATTTTACGGCAATGCAGCGGATGCGCCGGTTCGCGCGCTTTTGGGATTTGGTGGGGAATAGCGGGAACTTCGCCGAATGCACCCCGATGTTATGGGACGATGGCGCATCGCCTTTTGAAAGTTTTCTCGCGTTCAGCGATTGGGTGGGGCCGCGGATCGGGAGACATCATTCGATCGCGCTGGGGACACTTGCGGAGGAGCTTTACACGTTTCTCGTGGGGCAGAAGGGACGCGCGTCGGCAGTGGTGGAAGCGGCGATCCGCGCAGACTGGCATCGCGCCGGACGGAGTGAGCATCCGCCTTTTCTGGAAAAGCAACGGGTCGAGAAGCAGCCGCGCCGCATTTCACCGAAGAGGCAGTCGCGCCACTTGGCGGGGAATTCGTGAACCGACAAAGCTACGCTGACTAGCTTACGCCGCGTAGTATTTCGGATACCGATAGTAGTGGTAGTCCGGCATCTCGGCGTCAATCGCGTTGAGGATCAGACCGAGAACGTTGACCTGACGTTGATAAAGGGTATCGAGCGCGTTTTTCGTGAGATGCGCGGAGGTGAATCCAGCGCGGATGACCATGAGCGAACCGTCAAAATTTGGAGCAAGTGTCGGCGTATCGTCCGTGGCGAGGATCGGTGCGGTGTTAAAGATCACCAAATCGTAGGCTTCCTTGAATTCATCGAGGATCGAAAGCAACGCGGGGCGCAAGAGAAGCTCGCCGGATTGATTGGTGACGGGGCCGCGTGTGATGATCGAGAGAGACGGATACTTAGTCGTGTGCAGGACATCCTGCCAGCGAGCTTCACCGCGGAGGATATTGGTAAGACCCATGCGAGCGTCCAAATGAAACAGTTCCGCGATGTCTCCACGCCGGAGATCGGCATCAACCAGAAGAACCTTCGCGCCGGATGCAGCCATCGTGACCGCGAGGTTGCTGGCCACTGTCGATTTGCCTTCGTTCGGAATGGCGCTTGTGACGATTAGCGATTTTAGCTCCGACTGATTTGGCATGAAGATGAGCGACGAACGCAAGCTGCGGAAGGCTTCCGCATAGGTATAGCGCTCGTCCTCCGGATCAAGCAGCGGAAGTCCGCGCCCGTCGTGGCTATCGGAAACGTCGGGAATTTGGCCAAGGATCGGCTCGGAAAAATGCTCAATGATTTCCGTGGAAGACGTGAGGCGGTCGTCCGAGCGATTCATCAGGAATAGAATCACGCCACCGGTTCCAAGACCCGCGAGCAGGCCGAGTAACAAGTGCTTCACCGTGCCGCGCGGCACCGGCATCGGTGGAGTCGCGTGGCGTTTGATGGTTGGGAGACCGGCATCGAGACCGATTTTCGCTTCGACCTTGCGCAGATTAGCGACGAGTTGGTCTTCCTGCTTTTGCAGGCGGGCAATCTCTCCTTCGAGGCGGTTGTATTCGCTGTCCTTCTTGCTCGCCTCGTTCATTTTCTCAGTCGTCGTGGCGATGCTGACCTCCAGACTCTTGAGGTCGTTCTTGATCGATTCAACCTGCGAGGCCATCGCATCGGATGTCTGCTTTTTAATGACAGTGATTTGGCGTTTGAGATCATCCACATCGCGCTCCAGCACTTTCAGCTTCGGATGTTTCGGCTTCCAAATCGTGCTCCGCTCTTCCAAGTCCGCCTGCCTTTGCACGAGGAGGCGGGATAACTGTAAATACTGCGAATAAAGTTCATTTCCACCGATCCCGCCATCCGGCTTTGCGCTGTTTTCCGAACCAGATGGAGTGACTTGCGGCGAGCCGCTGGTCAGATTCAACGGTTGGGTGGAGAGAAGGAGCTGATCGGGCTTAAGATTTTGCAGGCGCAAGAGATCATGCTCGAGCTGGGATTGTTGCGCTTTCAGGCCGGAAAGAAACGCATTCGCACCTGCAGCCTGCTCTTTCCACGCGGCCATCCCATGCTTTTCCACGAAGACTTGAAACTCGGATTTTCGCCCGGTGAGTTCCTTCCGCAGTCCGTCCAATTCCCCTTGAAGATCGCCGCTCGTCTCGTGAATCGCGCCCTTCCGCAAAGATTTTCGATAGCTAATGAATTCCTCAACCATCGCGTCCACAAACAGTCGTGTGTATTCGGGATTCGTGCCGCGACCGGAAACCGAAAAGATCATCGTCCGCGGGACATTGACCGGGGTAATCACGACATTGGAAACGACGTTTGGCATTTCCAAATCGACTCGCTGACGTGCAGCCTCCGCCAGCTCAGGTTGCTGCAAAGTGCGCATCGTGAGTCCCACATATTCCTCGTATAACTCCTGTCTGAAGAGCCGCTTTTCTTCCAGTCCATTGACCTCCTCAGGCACAGCCAACTCCGCCGTCGATTCAGAAAGATCGGGCTGACTAAAAAGATACCAACCCTTCCACGCCAAACCCAGCCCCACGGTCAGAGCGAGGATCCACCACTGCTTGCGGATCAAACTGCGAATTTTGTAAAATTTCATTCCGAACACGGAATTGAGCGAGCGCGCAGGCGGTTTTGGATTTGGCATGTCCATTCTCGGATGCTCCTATTTTTCAGTGCCAGCGAATGAACACCTTTGGGATAAATACCCGGTCGCCGTCTTCGAGCCGGATGTCCTTATCCGCAGCACCGTCCCTCTGGACCGCTTTCATATCCACGACAAATTCCTGCTTCGCGCCACCCTTGATCCGGGTAACGCGAACTTTTTTGGGGTCTCCAAAATCCTTGATGCTGCCTGCCTTGAGGATCGCTTCACTCAGATTCATCGGATCCGCGAGATTGAACTCGATCACACCCGGAACACCCACTTCTCCAGAAATCTGGATCTTACCAAGCGCGGCGGCGACGTTCACCCGATCGATCGAAAGCTTCACGGTCGCGTGATAGTAATAATCCGCTTCCAGCAGGCGTTTGATGTCGGCAGCCGCTTCCGTGGTGGTCTTTCCTGCCACGTGGACGCGGTCCAGAGGAGGAACCTCAAGATCACCGGTCGCTGTAATCAGCCTTGCAATAGGTCCCTCGCGATCTTCGACGATCTCGATCGCAACTTGATCTCCGACTCCGAGACGCTTGTTGGGATCCACCAAGACTGCCCGCTGAGTCATGGTTGCCATTGAATTAGGCACCGACGAATCGAATGAACCTCCTGAGTTCACCGTCTCGGCACGACGCACCGGCTGCTGCGCCCAACTACCAGCCGGAATGGCCAGTATCGCGACTGCTAGATTTATCCAATGAATCAGGCGGTCACGCATGGGCGATGAGGGATGGGCTTAGAATTTGTAGTAGATACTAAGGAAGGCGAGGTTTTGGTAGTAGTCTGCATCTTCCAAATCGGAGTCCTTAATAATAAAGCGATAATCGAGCCCGAGTGTGATCGAATTCGACAAATTATAGCGGACTCCAAGGGCCGCTCCGAAGCGGTTTCCGATTTCGCCGCCGGTGCCGGAAGTCTCGTAGTGTTCGTAGAACAAGGTTGGGCTAAATTCCGTATTGGCGAAAAAATTCTTCCAGTCAGCGGAATACTCAATGTGATAAAGTTCGTAGAAAGCGGAGCCGATTCCGATTTCGGAGGTCTTTGAGCCAGACAGCTTTTGCGAGAAGTAGTCGTTGGCTTGATGGTTCAACTCAAACTTCACATACCAAGACGAAGAGTCCTCATCATCGCGGAAGAGCGTGCGTTCCTCAGCCGTCAGACCTTTCAGGAAATCCTTATCAAAGTCCGATGACCCATCGAAGCTCAAATCCTGAAAGCCGCCCTCCACGTAAAGGGTCATGACTTCTGATATTTTCCACTCGATGAACGGGCCAACGAGCACATTCGATCCATCCTGCCGCGTGCCTTCTTTAAAACTGATCGCGCTATAGGCTCCAACCAACCCGATTTTGACCGTCGGCGTGATTTGATACGAGGGCTTGAGGAAGAACGTGTCAACTGCGCGTTCGTCGGCCGAGAATTCCTTATCGAAGGTCCAAAGGTTAAAGTGATCGTAACCAGCGACAATCGAGATACTTTGATTCAAGGCCCAATCCGCTTCGAGCCCGATTTGGTTTTCCGCGCGGCGATAGCGAACGATATCGCTGAGGACCGGGATATTGTAAGTGTCTTCCTGATAGGAGCCGCGGTCGCGAATCGTAACCTTGACCGCGCCGATTTCAAAAGTGAATGCGAGCTCAGACGTAGGCGAAATCAGGACGCCATCGGTATCGAGTTCGCTATGGTCGAAATACTTCGCGTAGCTCAGGTCCACTCCAAGCTTGAGCGTATTCGTCTCGCTCATCATCCACGATGTTTCGAGTGAAAGCGATGGGCGGAAGATGAAGTCTGACTCACGGTTCTTATCCGCTAGATAAATGTTATCGTTCCACTCAATCCCCACGCCCGCAGCAAGGCCAAACCGCAATGGTCCGATCGCAAAATTATATCTGTCTTTTTCCTCGCTAGCATCCGGGCGGGCTACCGGCCGCAGACCGCTTGGAGTCGTATCCGTGTAACTATATTCGGAAGAGATTACAGGACCAATTCCGCCTGAAGAGCGGGAGGTGCCGAAGTCTCGGAAAAAATCCTGAGCGTTCGCTGTCGTGCCTGCCGCCAAGGTAGCGAGCGCGAACAACGACAAGGAAAAATTCGGTGAATGATTCATAAATTATGGGAAAAAATGAGTGCCTTCCATATAAGCGAGCGATTTTCTCAGAGATGCAATATTAAATTTTACCCGACTGAGATTTTGCCCCAAAGGCGGACATCGGTCTCAGCGCTTTGCCGCCTTGGGGGACTCCGCCGCGATCACACAGCGAAAGCCATAGTTATCCGTGCTGCTGTCCTGGGCCGCATGGACGCGACAGGAGGAGAGCAGGCTGAGTTTTAGCGCACCGTTATACCACGAGGCACCGCGCAAGACTTTGGATGAGGAGTCTGTATTCCACTGATCCATTACCCATTGCCAGACGTTGCCACCCATGTCGTAAATTCCATATTTATTTGGAGGGAAGCTGCCAACCGGAGAAGTCCATGGAAATCCATCCGAATAACCTTTGATCGCGACATCGGAGCCGGTCTCTTCACCCGTATAGTTACCTGCCCCCTGCGGCGGTGGCCACGCCGTTCCCCAAGGATACACGTCTGGCACACCCATATCGCGAGCTTCGGCCGTCTTCCCGGTTTCTTCAGTCAAACCCACAGCCCGGCTCCACTCGAGGTCGGTCGGCAAACGATACGCCTTCCCTGTCGGTAGATTACCTTCCCGCTGTTCCTTCAAAGTGAGCCATTTGCAAAACATCATCGCCTCCATCCAAGTGACGTTGACCACTGGATGCTCGGGATCCTGTTTAAAACCTGGGTCACGCCAGAGGTTCGATTTGAGGTTCGTTGCAGTTGCGAATGCTTCGAAGTCCCTGAGGCGAGTCGGCCATACGGCAAATTGCACATCTCCGACCGGCACAAACGCGATACCGAGACTGTTCACGGCGGGGCTTGTCGTCGCAGAAGTCGCGGGTTTTGGTTCTACGGCAGGCACCGCAGGCACCTTGTCCATTTTCGCGAGAAGCGTGGAATCGGCCGCAGGCAAAGTGGGCGGAGTCGCGGCGACGGCAGGTTTTGCAGCTTCCGGGGCTGGCGTGGGGGCGACGGGCGTCACGGGGACCGAAGCGGCAGGTGGTGGCGTCGCTGGAACTACTGGTTTTGCTTCGATCGGAGCTTTTTCTGGCTCAGGTTTAGCAGGAGCAGCGCTCGCTTCTGGATCTTTCAAAGACGATTCGAGCGATTTCATTCTCTCTTCAAAGAGTTTCTTCGCGTCATCCATCTCCTTGAGAATACGACTGCGTTTTTCCTCCATTTCCCGCTTCTTCTGCGTCTCGATTTCCGCTGCGGCCATCGCCACGGCGACTTCCTGCTCCCTCTGCTTTACGAGTGTGATTTGTTCCGCTTTTTTCGCCAGTGCGCCATCCGCGAGTTTTGCACTTTCAGCTGCGTGACGCTCGTTTTCGGCGATCGATTTCTTGATGACATCCAGTTCCGATTCCGCTCTTTTCTGTTCTGCCAGTTTGTCCTTGTTATCACGCTCGACGCTGAGCACCGCTTTCTTCGCTTCTTCGGCGAGGCGTGCTTTTTCTTCCGCCGCTTTTTTCGCCTCTCCCGCAGCCAGTTCAGCAACGCGCGCTTCTTCTTCGCGCTTCTGCTTCATGGCCGCCACTTCATCAGAAGCCTTCAAGAGCGGACCGACGACTTTCATTTTTTCGCCCAGCACCTTTTTCGCTTCCGCGATCGCCGCTTCAGCCTGCTCCTTTTTCTTAAGCATCGCGGCGTGCGCTTTTTCCCATTCTTCGACCGATTTACGCGCCGCTTCGAGCGCCGCTGTTTTCGCGGAAACCGACGTTCCACCTTCAGTCGCTGCCGCTGCGGGAACCGGCGTCGCTTGCGCAGGTGCCAGATTCTTGGGCGCCTTGGTATTCGCGACCAAAGTCAAAGCGGGATCAATCTCGGGTTTTGGCGAAAACGTAGCCGCAACCACCGGAGGCTCAATTATCACTGTCTTTACCTCGTGCGCACTGGCTTCTACCGAAGCGACGGACGCGACCGGAAGCTTGTCTGAGACAGTCTCAGTAGATGGCGGCGTTTCGGTGTCAGCGATGGTCGGAGCGGTTTCGGCAATTGGCGCAGAAACCGTTTTTTTTGCGGGAGCGTACGGCGTCACCTCGCCGGCCTCCGAGTTCACGACGGGGGCCATCTCTTTCTGGGTCCCTTTGCCGAAGTTGCTCGAATAAACGGCGTAAATGCACAAGCCTCCGAGCACCGCCGCCGCGGCCACACCCGTGAATGGGAACCCGGAGCGACGCGGAACGGCCGTGGAAAATCCTTTGGCGGATGAATTCTTAAACACAGGCTCTTGCTCGATCGAATCATCCGGATCGGTCATATCCACTTCCGTCCTAGAAAAATCTGCAGTCGGCCGCTCGACCTTCGCCGCACTCGCGCCGACCCATGCCTTTTTCACGACGGGGATGACGGGCTCCTGAGCCATCGCTTCCGGTTCGAGAGCCGGTTCCCTTGGGGTGGATACTTCGGCCACATCATCCGGGGCTGCGCCCGCAGTTGGCAGCCCGAGGCGTCCGCTCAAGTCTGCCAAACTCCGCGGCCGCTGATCTGCTGTTTTCTCCAAACAAGCGGCGATGACCTTTTCCCAATTTGGAGGGACAGGACCGCCGGCTCGTTGCAATTCCGAACGCCTCTCCAATACCTTCGCGGCAGTCGCGTCGCGGATCTTCCCTGCGATATCGGGCTCGGTGAATGGAGGCTGACCGACCAGCAATTCGTGGAGCAAAATCCCCGTCGCATAAATATCATCGGAAGCGACCGGCGGCTGGCCATCCAGCAACTGCGGGCTCAAGTTTTCCACCGGCGGACTACCTCCGCTCGTTCCAGCGATCCGCCACGCGGCATCACGGACACAGCGCCCAATTCCAAAATTCATCGCCACCAGTTTGCCTCCCTCGCCCAGGAACAGGTGTTCCGGTGACAAATCCCCATGGACAAGCTGAATCTTGTGCGCGTCGTCCAACGTCTGGCAAAGCTGGGCGAGCCACGGCTTCACATCCGCGATTTCAAAATGGCCGCCGGTCCGCTTGCTGCGCAGGTCCGCAAGGCAATCGCCCTCCACCGAATCGGTCGAAACCGCAGCCCAATCCCCCTCCTCGATGAAATCGTAGATCCGCAAAATATTCGGATGAATCAACTGCCGGTTTCGCTTCGTCAGATGTCGCAGTTCATCCATCGCCTTTTCATCGCCAAGGACGGGCTGCGGGATGAAATGCAACGCAACATCCTTCCCCAGCACCTCGTCGTGCGCGAGCCAGATGGAAGAAGCGTTGCTGGTAAATTTTCGTTCTTTCAGCAAATAGCAACCGGCGAGCTTTTGACCTGGGGTCAAAGTTGGAAACAAGTTTTGCGCAGCGTTTTGAGAAGCGCCGTTGGAGTTTTGGGCAATTTGCATGAGCGGTCTTGGTCTCGTCGGTGCGGAGAATCGTTTCAGTATCACTCCTTCGACTTATTGCACGAATGCGATAGCAAAGTATGCGCCACTGGGGATACGGATATTCGGTTCAAGGAAGGATAGCCAACTCAAAAACAAAATTCAAAAACGGGGAGCGCAGGATGGGAAAATGCGGAAAAGAAGAAAAACCCTTGCGTAAATAACGCCGCGATTCACATTCTCTCTAATTACCATAAAGTAAAATCGCCTCCGGAAAATTTCTATTCCGCTTCTTTTAAAAAACCAGTATATCCCAACTCAAAGCATGAATATCAAGTCTCTCACTTCTCTTCTTCTGCTCTCGTCGGTCGCTGCGTTCGCCGCAGGCGAGGTAGATCAGGCGCAGAAACAATTCCAGATATTTCCCAAAAACGTCGCCCGGCAACACGTCGGTTCGAACTTGTTTCTCTTCAACTCCACGAGTCAGAAATTTCAGCCCACCGAAGCTGCCGCTGCATGGCTGGATGATGATGTGACGACCCACTGGCCTGTGATGTCCGGACAGCAGCATTACCTTCTCACGCTCGCGGAGCCCACGCTGCTCACAAATATCGCGCTTTCCACCCGCCCAACGACTGGGACCATCACCGTTTACGTCGGAGATGAGCCCGCTGCGCCCGGCGCGAAGTCTTGGACCGCGGTCGCCAAGGGAATTCCCGTCAATTCGATCAACGACAAAAAGCTCGCGCAGCCCTTCAGCCGCTTTGCGAAATATGTCCTGATCGAAACCGATATTGCCGATCCGGGTTCGCTTTTCAGCCTTTACGTCTATGGAGATCGCCCGGCGGTGAGCTATCAGCTCCGCAAACGCGAAACGCCGATCGACACGCGCGCCATCTTTGGCCCTTACGTGAACAACTCGCAGACCTTCAGTATCGCGGCCCTCTACGCCCACAGCACGGTCTCTTACGCGGCCTCCGGCGGCAGCCCGCTTTCCTGGCAGCGTGCGATCGACGAAAATCCTGAAAGCGGCGTCTCAATCCTCCCGACGACGGACGATGCGGGCCTCGTGCTCAAGCTCGCCTCCGAGCATCAGGTTTCCCGTCTTGCCGTCCTCACCGGCGGCGCACCTGCAACGGGAAAAATCGAATTTTTCGTCGTGCCGGCCGCACCGGCTGAAACGACCAGCGCGGCCCCGACAACGGGCTCCGAAGTCGCTCAGGTCAGCAATGCAACCGCCGCACCGGCTCCGAAATCCGCCTCGCTGGCCGGGCTCACCTCCACGATCACGCTCGTTCTTAACGGCAGCGATAACCGCGGGGCGATCGCCTTTCCCGGTGTCGAAGGCAGCGCGGTCCTCCTCCGCTGGACGCCGGACACCGCGGGCGAAGCCCTTGATTTGCGTGAACTGAACGCCTTCAACGAGGTGTCTCTAAACGACTACGAGCTTTCCCTCACACCGGAAGCTGTCGCGGAACTGCGCGACACCGATCGCGGCGGATATGCCGATGCGAGTAAAGACTCCAGCAAGGACGCAGGCGACTAC
>JANLQB010000354.1:0-14082 GCA_031367565.1 Verrucomicrobiota bacterium | reverse complement strand
GGCGGGAATCTTGCCGGCCGCGATCAATTTGCGCGCGCAGGCGACAGTGACGCCACCTGCTGTCTCGGCGAAGACGCCTTCATATTCGGCGAGCTGGCGGATGCCTTCGACGACCTCTTCATCGGTCACGTCCTCGGCGGAACCGCCGGTATCGCGCATGGCATGGATGGCGTAGTAACCATCCGCCGGAGTTCCGATGGCGAGGGATTTCACGATCGTGTCTGGTTTCGCCACGGGGCGCACGATGTCGGTGCCCTTTTTCATCGCGTGCGCGATCGGAGCGCAGCCGGTGGCCTGAGCGCCGTGAACGCTGAACGGTGCGGCATCGACGAGGCCGAGCTTGATGAATTCCGTGTAAGCCTTGTGAATCTTCGTGAGTAACGAACCGGACGCCATCGGTGCGACGGTGTGCCTCGGGATGCGCCAGCCGAGTTGCTCGCAAATCTCAAAGCCCATCGACTTGCTGCCTTCGGCGTAATACGGACGCAGATTCACGTTCACAAATCCCCAGCCGTATTTGCCCGCGATCTCGGAGCAGAGCCGGTTCACCTGATCGTAAGCGCCGTGGATGGAGACGACATTCGTGCCATAGACGAGCGAGCCGAGCACCTTGCCCTGCTCCAAATCGGCGGGGATGAGCACGTAACTTTTCAAGCCTGCGCTCGCCGCATTCGCGGCCACGGAGTTCGCGAGATTCCCCGTGGAGGCGCACGCGACCACTTTGAAACCCAGCTCAATCGCGCGGCTCAGCGCCACGGAGACGACGCGATCCTTAAACGACAGCGTGGGGTAATTGACCGTGTCGTTCTTGATATAAAGTTCGCGAATCCCGAGCACTTTCGCGAGCCGGTCCGCTTTGATCAAAGGCGTGAATCCAACCTGCGTTCCGACCGTCGGCTCGCCGTCGATCGGCAGCAGCTCGCGGTAGCGCCACATGGATTGCGGGCGCGATTCGATCAATTCGCGCGTGAGCACTTTCCCGATCGCCTCGTAATCATAAGCCGCCTCAAGCGGGCCGAAGTCGAAATCGCAGACATGGATCGCCTGCTTCGGGTAAAGCTTGCCGCACTCGCGACACTTCAGGTTGCTGAAAAAGGGTGAAGGTTTTTGCATAATCTCGGAAAAAACTTTCACCAAGCGATGGGGAAGGTCGGGGAATCAGTCTGCTGACGCGGAACTGATTTCCTTCATCTTCTGCCGCTCGCGCAGCACTGGATTTGGCACCTGGTCCTTGGGGAAAAGTTGAAAGCAGAAAGCTGAAATTGAAATCGGAGATCCGCTTTTCAATTTTCTACTTTCCGCTTTCAACTTTGCCGCCAAGCGGTTGCCGTGACTTCAACGGGCCAGTCCCTCGGTCACTCTTGATGAAAGTGGGCGGAAGCTAGGAATCGTGCGCCGGTGCGTCAATGGTTTTTTCGCCGCCGCGTGTCATACGCAGCGCCTCGATTGACAGTCTCCGCCGCGCGACGCGATACTCCCCCGCAGCCGCATGAAAACGATCTCCCACACCGCCCCCGCCGGCACCTTTCTCGATGCCGTCCAAGTCCGCGACCTCATCGCGCAGGCTTGTCACGCAAAGGAATATCAGGGCCGCCGCGTCCTGCTCATCGTGCCGGATGCCACGCGGACGTGTCCGCTGGGGATGCTCTTTGCCGGGCTCTTCGACCAGATCGGCGGTGCGACTAAACATTTCGATGTGATGATCGCGCTCGGCACGCATCAGCCGATGAGCGAGGAGGCGATCTGCGAGCGGCTCGAGATTTCGCTGGAAGAACGGCGCGCGAAATACGCGGGCGTGCGCTTCTTCAATCACGAGTGGGACAACCCCGCCGCGCTCGAACACATCGGCACCCTCTCGCTCGCCGAAACCCGTGCGCTCACCAATGGCCTGCTCGAAATGGAAGTGCCGGTGAAGGTGAACGCGAAGATTTTCGACTACGATCAGGTCATCATTTGCGGCCCAGTTTTCCCGCACGAGGTCGTCGGCTTTTCCGGGGGAAACAAATATCTTTTCCCCGGCGTGAGCGGCCCAGAAGTGCTGAACTTTTTCCACTGGCTCGGCGCGGTCGTGACGAATCCGATGATCATCGGCAACAAGTGGACGCCCGTGCGCCGCGTCGTGGATCACGTCGGCGGGATGGTGCAAATTTCCAAGCTGTGCCTCTGCATGGTCGTCGATCACGCGCAACTCGCCGGCCTCTTCATCGGCACGCCGGAAGGCGCGTGGGATGAAGCGAGCGATCTCTCGAAAAAGCGGCACATCGAATACAAAAATCACCCTTTCCACACCGTCCTGAGCTGCGCGCCGAAGATGTACGACGAACTCTGGGTCGGCGGAAAGTGCATGTATAAATTGGAGCCCGTCGTCGCCGACGGCGGCGAACTCATCATCTATGCGCCGCACATCCACGAGATCAGCGTCACGCACGGCGAGATGATCCGGCGCATCGGCTATCACTGCGTCGATTATTTTGTAAAGCAGTGGGACAAATTCAAACACGAGCCGTGGGGCTCGATGGCGCATAGCACGCACGTCCGCGGCATCGGCACCTACGAAAACGGCGTGGAAAAATGCCGCGTGAAAGTGACGCTCGCCACCGGCATCCCGCGCGAAATCTGCGAAGAGATTAACCTCGGCTACCGCGACCCCGCGACCATCAACCCCGCCGATTACGCGAATCGCGAAGACGAAGGAATCCTCTACGTCCCGAAAGCCGGCGAAATGCTCTACCACTTGAAGCAGCGGCCCGAATGGGCGCGCGAGATGTAGCATCCCGCCGCTCACGCCACGATTGAACGCCCGTTGACCCGGCGTGGTCCGTGTCCGATACCTTCCTACCAATGTTCCTCCGCCTGCTCTTCCTGCTCACCCTTGGCCTCGGTCTCGCGACCGGGCCGGTGCGTGCCGTGGGAGGCTGTCCCGCGCAGGCGATGGAGATGAAGTGCGGAGATTGCTGCGGAGAAAAAGCGGTCGGTTGCTGCGCGAAAAGCCACGTGCCTGCCGACCAGGCACCGCCGCTCGCCACGACTTCGGTGGACCTGAAGCGGGCCATCGTCCCCACGCTCATCTACCTCGGCATCCAGCCCTGTTTGGTTGTCCTGCCGGCTTCCATTCGGCAACGCGCCTTCGCGCAGCAGCCCGTCCAGCGGCGTTTGGACGTGACTTGCATCCGGCTCATTTGAGAGGGGCTTGATGCCCGTGGTGTGCCCGCTTCCGGGCCTCCAAATCCTGCCGCCTTCGTTTGATCGCGGCTTCATTTCCAACTCCCAAATACCATGCCATTTTCCAAACCCATTCGTACTTTTCTCACGATCCTCGCGCTCGCCGCCGCCGCCGCTGGCGGCTGGCTTGCCGCACGCTCACAGCCCGCAAAGCCTGATTCGGCCAGCTCCGCCGAGCGACGCGTTCTTTATTACCAAAGTCCCATGCACCCGTGGATCAAGTCCGACAAACCGGGTGACTGCACGATCTGTGGGATGAAACTCGTCGCGGTGTACGAAGGCGATGCTGCGACTCCGGTCGAGGGCGACCTTGTCACGCTCAGCCCGCAAAGCATCAGCGTGCTCCACGTCGCCACTGTGCCTGTGACGCGCGAGCCTCTTCGACGCTCGCTGCATGTCGCCGGCCAGATCGACGACGACGATTCCGCGCACCGCCGCCTTTCCGCCACCGTCGAGGGCCGCATCGAAAAACTCTTCGTCCCGTCGGTCGGCGCGGAAATCACCGCAGGCCAGTCGCTCATCTCGTTCTTCAGTCGCGAACTCATCGTCGCGCGCGGCGAATTCCTCCTCGCGCTGAAGCAACCGCCTTCACCCGAACGCGAATCCACGCTCGCAGGCAGCCGCCAAAAACTGCGTCGCATGGGCCTCACGCCCGAGCAGATCGAAAAGCTGCCCGAGCATACCGGCGACAACATCGAAATCCTCGCGCCCGCGTCCGGTACCGTCGTGGAGCGCAAGGTCTATGAGGGCCAGTACGTGAAGGAGGGCGATGTGCTCTTCGAAATCGCGAACTTCTCGAAGATGTGGTTCGTCGCCGAGGTGTATGAGCGCGATCTCGCGTGGATCAAGGTCGGGCAGCCGGTCGATGTTTCCACGCCCGCCGTGCCGGGAAAAACTTACACCGCGCCGATTGAGTTCATCGACCCAAACGTGATGCAGGCGACGCGCACCGCGCGCATCCGCGTGGTCCTCGACAACCCGCACGTCGGCGATCCTGCGAAACATCGCTACGAGTTGCTGCACCGCGTTTACGCCAACGGCGTGATCCGCGTCGAAACGCCGGAGACGCTGACCGTGCCGCGCGCTGCCGTGCTCGCAACGGGCGCGCAGCCGCTCGTTTACGTGGCAAAAGCGGACGGCGTTTACGAACCGCGCGAGGTGAAGCTCGGGCGGGTAGGGGACGATTATTACGAAGTCGTGAGCGGTCTCACGGAAGGCGAGCAAGTCGTGACGAATGGCAACCTCTTGATCGACGCGCAAGCGCAGCTCAATCGCGGCGGCAATCCCGCCGCGCCCGTGCCTGCCACGTCCGCAACTTTCCCGGCGCTCACCGAAGCACAGCGCGCAGCCGCCACGGATCTCCTGAAATTCGCGGACGCACTCGCGAGCCGCCTCTTCGCCGATGACCTCGCCGGCTTCAACACCCTCACGAAAGACGCGCCCGCGAAACGCGCCGCGCTGGAAAAAGAGTTCGCCAATTCCGACGGCTGGCTCGCGCTCACCGCGAAGGTAATCGCCGCCGCCGATTTCCCCGCCGTGCCTGATCTCGCGATGGCGCGCAAATCTTTCCAGCCCCTCGGTGACGCGCTCGCGCCGTGGGGCGCGGAGCTGCGCGCCGCCGATCCTGCGTTCGCCGCCGTAAAAATCTATCGCTGCCCGATGACTGCTGATTCCTTCCCTGGCGCTCCCGCGAAAGCCGCATGGATGCAGCTCTCAGCGCCGATCCGAAATCCCTACTTCGGCCCCGAAATGCCCGAGTGCGGCGAGGAGGTGAAGCCATGATCGCCCACCTCATCTCCTGGTCGCTGCGCAATCGCTTCCTCGTCGCCTGCGCGATGTTGCTGATTGTCGCGCTCGGGATTTTCGAACTGCGCCGTACGCCGATCGACGCCATCCCGGACCTGAGCGAAAACCAGGTCATCGTCTTCGCCGACTGGCCGGGCCGTAGTCCGCAAGAGGTCGAGGATCAGATCACGTATCCGCTTTCCGTAAATCTCCAGGGCCTCGCCGGAGTGAAAACGGTGCGCGCAAATTCGATGTTCGGCTTCTCGCTGCTCACGATCATTTTCGACGAGAAGATCGACAACTACTTTGCCCGCACGCGCGTGCTGGAGCGGCTGAATTATCTCGGCGACATCCTGCCCGGCGGCGTCACCGCCAAGCTCGGGCCGGACGCCACGGGACTCGGTTGGGTGTATCAGTATTACCTCGACGTCGATCCCGCGAAAGGCGGTCACGACCTCGGCGAACTGCGCGCGCTGCAAGATTGGTTCGTGCGTTATCAACTGAACGCCGTGCCCGGCGTTGCCGAAGTCGCGAGCGTCGGTGGCTTCGTGCGACAATATCAAATCGAGGTCTCATCCACGAAGATGCGCGCGGCGCAGGTGTCGATTCAGGAAGTGATGGAGGCCGTCGGGCAGAGCAATCTCAACGTCGGTGGAAAAGTGATCGAGGAGAACGGCATGGAATTCATCGTGCGCGGACTCGGCCTGATTTCATCCATCGCCGATCTCGAAAAGACCGTCCTGGCCGAGCGCGAAGGCACGCCCATTTACCTTCGCGATGTCGCCACCGTGCAGATCGGCGGCGACTTCCGGCGCGGCGCGCTCGATGTGAATGGGCGCGAAGTCGTCGGCGGAATCGTCGTGATGCGCACGGGCGAAAACGCGCGCGAGGTCATCGCGCATGTGAAGGAAAAGATCGCGCAAATCCAGCCGAGCCTGCCCGCCGGTGTGACGATTAAATCTTTCTACGACCGCAGCGAATTGATCGACCGCACGATCGACACGCTGAAGCACGCGCTCACCGAGGAAATCATCCTCGTCACGCTCGCGCACATCATCTTCCTCTTCCATTTCCGCAGCATCCTCATCGTCACGTTCCCGCTGCCGGTCTCGATTCTCATCTCGTTCATCCTCATGCGGCAGTTCGGCATCACCTCGAACATCATGTCGCTCAGCGGCATCGCCATCGCCATCGGCGTGCTCGTGGATGCCGCGATCGTGATGACCGAAAACGTGATCCGCCATTGCGAAGAGGCCGAAGCCAAAAAGGGATCGCCGCTCGCGAGCGGTGAAACTTTCGACGTCGTCCTCGCCGCCTCGAAGCAAGTCGGTCGCCCGATTTTCTTCGCGATGGCCATCATCATTCTTGCGTTCGTGCCGGTCTTCGCGCTCACCGGGCAGGAAGGGAAATTGTTTCACCCGCTCGCGTTCACGAAGACCTTCGCGATGATCGGCTCCACGCTTCTCGCGGTCACGATCGTCCCAGTGCTCTGCGCGTCGCTCGTGCGCGGACCGTTTCATTCCGAGGACAAAAACTGGGTCATGCGCGCGCTCCTCGCGCTCTACAATCCCGCGCTCGACTGGGCACTCTTGCATCGCAAATCCGTGGTCGCCGGAGCCGCCGTCATGCTCGCCGGAGCCATCGCGCTCACGCAGCGCATGGGCACCGAATTCATGCCGCCGCTCAACGAAGGCTCGCTGCTTTTCATGCCCGTGCTGCTGCCGAGCACGAGTCTCACGGAGGT
The DNA here is from genome assembly GCA_031367565.1 of Verrucomicrobiota bacterium. GTDB lineage: Bacteria > Verrucomicrobiota > Verrucomicrobiia > Chthoniobacterales > Chthoniobacteraceae > JANLQB01. Next base: position 7,331 of record JANLQB010000354.1, on the reverse strand, counting down.
GAAACGCATCATGTCGTGGCAGGATGAAGTGATTTCTAAAACGCCCGAAGTTGCGTCCGTCGGAGGAAAACTCGGACGCTCCGAATCGCCGACCGATCCCGCGCCCGTCGAGATGATCGAGACGACAATCATGCTCAAACCCGAAAGCGAATGGCGCAAAGGGATGACGCGCGACGCACTCATCGCGGAGCTGACGCAGAAGCTCACGCAAGTCCCCGGTTACGTGCCCGGCTTTCTCCAGCCGATCGAAAATCGCATCCTCATGCTCAGCACCGGCATCCGTGCGCAAGTCGGCATCAAAGTGCTCGGCGCAAATCTCGACGCGTTGCAGGCGAAGGCATTCGAGATCGAAAAGGTCGTGCGCGAAATTCCCGGCGCAGTCGGTGTCGCGCCCTCCCGCGTGCAGGGGAAACCGTATCTCGAAATCGAAGTGAACCGCGAAGCCGCCGCGCGCTACGGCCTGCGCGCATTGCAGATTCTCGATGTCGTGGAAACCGGCCTCGGCGGGAAAAATGTGACGACGACGATCGAAGGCCGGCAACGATTTCCCATCCAGGTCCGCATCGCCCGCGAAGAGCGCGATGACATTGAACGTCTCGGTGACGTGCTCGTCGCCACGCCCGCGGGAAAACAAATCCCGCTCGGCCAACTCGCGTCCATCCGCCGCAACACCGGCCCCAGCGAGATCGCGAGCGAGAACGGAAGGCTGCGCGTCTTCGTGCAGGCAAATGTGCAGGGCCGCGATCTCGGGGGATTTGTGGAAGAAGCGCGGCAGCGCATCGCGCGCGACATCAGACTTCCCGACGGCATGACGATCGAATGGAGCGGCCAGTACGAAAACCAAATCCGCGCCAAACGCACGCTCCAGCTCATCGTCCCCGCCGTGCTCGCGATCATTTTTCTCCTGCTCTTCATGGTCTATCGCAGCGTGAAGGAAGCCGCGCACGTCATCCTCGCCGTCCCCTTCGCCCTGACCGGCGGCGTGTTTCTACAATACCTGCTCGGCTACAATTTCAGCGTCGCCGTCTGGGTCGGCTACATCGCGCTTTTCGGAACCGCGATTCAGACTGGCGTGGTGATGGTCGTGTATCTCGAAGAAGCGGTGGCGCGGCGGAAAGCGGAATGCGGAGCGCGGAATGCGGAATTCACGCACGCCGATTTGATCGAAGCGATCAAGGAAGGCGCGCGCCTGCGCCTCCGTCCGAAGGTGATGACCGTGGCCACGATCGTCGCGAGCCTGCTCCCGATCATGTGGAGCACCCGCACCGGCGCAGAAATCATGAAGCCTCTCGCCACGCCCGTGATCGGTGGAATGCTGAGCAGCCTCCTGCACATCCTCATCGTCACGCCCGTGATCTTCGCATGGCTGCGCGAGCGAGAGCTACCCGCGAATCACGGTAAGACCACCCCTCGGTAAAAACGCGGCGGCAAGGCTGCCGGGCCGGGATCGGTGAGGACGACCCACGAAGTGGGCGAGGAAAGCGCGTTGGCGAAGTCGATCCGGTAAGTTCGCCCTGCAAGGTTGGAAAGGTTGAGCGTTTTATCCACGCCGACGGCGACGGGCGGCGCGAGGCGGAAGACGCTTGCGGGATTGCGCGGGTCCGTACCGGCGCGGAATTCCTGCGCGTTCGTCATGCCATCGCCATCGCGATCGCTTCGCTGATGCTCGTGGAAGTTCGCCTGCGCGACGCGCGCGGTGAAAGATGCCGATGGCAAGCCGGTGAATCGGCGTCGTGTGCCGAGTGTCACCTCAAAGAAGGACTTCGTTTACCACGGACGTTTCGGGAAGTGATGGCCAATCGGGCAGGCCCGATGCGCTGACCGCTCGGTTTGGCTACGCGAGTTCGAGCGGCCCGCCCTGGCTGTGCTCTTTGCTGCCGAAGGTCTCGATCCGATTCCCGAACGCGCGAGCGAGGGAGAGCCAGAGACGGTTGTGGGAAAGGTTGTCGAATTGCAGCGCGCGGCCTGTCTTGAATCCGAGGCCACCGCCGACGGCGACAAAGGGGATGTCTTTGTGGGAATGGCTGTTGCCTTTGCCGAGTTCGTTCGTCCAGATGATCGTCGTGTTATCGAGCATCGTACCGGTGCCGCCGGGCTCGGGGATTGCGTCGAGTTTGTACGCGAGCGTGGCGAGTTGTTCGGCGAACCACGTGTTGATTTTCACGAGCTTTTCCTGCGCGTCCTTGTTCGTGTCGGGCTCGTGGGAAAGGCCGTGGTGGCCGTCGTTGATGCCGAGCCAGCGCATGCGGGATTGGCCGACGGAGTTCGTGAATTCGAGTGTGGCGACCCGGGCAAGGTCGTTGGCAAAAGCATTCACGAGCAGGTCGGTCTGCATCGCGCTGATCTTCGGGATGCCGTCGTTGTCGAGCTCCACGCCGGGCTCGAGTTTCGGCGCGGGAAAGCGGAGCGTCTGGCCGGCCATCGCGGCGAGGTCGCCTTCCATTTGCCGGACAAACGTCGAGTGTTTATCGAGCATCTCGCGCTCGGATTTTCCGAGATTGGCGGAGATGAGTTTGAGGTCTTCGCTCACTTCATCGAGCACGCTGCCGAGGTTTTCACGCTCTTTCACCTGGCCGTAAAGTTTGTCGAAAATTTCGTAAGGACTGTTGACCGGCGCGACGGGTTGATTGTTGCCCGCGTAAGTCCAGCGCGTCCAAGGATCGGCGCGGTTGCCGACTTGCACGCCGAGTTCCAGCGAGCCGAAACGCGTCACGGTTTCCTTTTTCGATTGGAGAAAATTGCGAATCTCCTGGTCGATCGAAAGGCCTTTCGCCCAGCCCGCCGGACGATCGCTGCCACCCTGGATATTGCCCGGATTCAACTCAATCGCCGTGAGCAGACAACTCATGCCGCGCATGTGCCCATCGCCGTCGCCCGCGATTTTGTTGCCGATGCCTTTGAGCGTCATCAAGCGATTTTTGAATGGCGCCAGCGGCGCGAGGATGCGCTTGAGTTCAAAATTTTCCCCGACCTGATCCGGCCAGAAATCCGGCGGGATCGTCCCATTCGGCGAAAACATAAAAACCACGCGCTGGATCGGTGAAATCTCGGCGGCGCGCAAGCGATGCAGCGCCGGGAGAAATGGAAGCGCGGCGGCGGAGAGGCCGAGGCTGCGGAGGAATTGGCGTCGTGTGGTCGTGATCATCGGCTGGCGGTGTTTGGAATTTCGGTGGTGACGGCGGCAGTGGTCGCGATCTCGGTGAGAAGCTTCCGCATGTTGGCGTTGGTAGCGAGAAATTGCGCATCCAGCCGCTCCAGCGTGTCGCCGCCATACGAGAGCGTCGGCTGCTTCACCATGTAGTGAAACATTTGCTTCACGAAGCCCCGCCGCGCGTCTTCGTTCTCGGCGACGTGCTTCGCAAGATCGCGCGGGCCGGTGAGCTTCACGGTGTCGCCATCGGACGTGATGTAGTCGCTCGCGGGGTCGATCGGTTTGTTCGCGTCGGTGGTGCGAAAGCGCCCGACGGCGTCGAAATTTTCCAGCGCAAATCCGAGGGGATTGATGGTGACGTGGCAGCTCATGCACGCGGTTTTGTTGGTGAGCTGCGTGACCTTTTCGCGCATCGTGAGCGTGGGGTCGAAGCGGTCGTCTTTGAACTCGATCGCCTGCGGTGGTGGCTTGAGCAAACGTCCGAGCACATTGCGCGTGAGGAAGACGCCGCGGTGAATCGGCGAAGAGGATTTGTGATACGAAAACGTCGAGAGCAGGAACGGATGGGTGATGACGCCCGCGCGCTGCACGGGATCAAATTTCACCGCCGCAAATCCGCCGCCGTCGGGCGCGGGCACGCCGTAGTATCGGGCGAGGCGCGCATTCATCATGATGCTGTCGGAAAGCACGAGTTGCCGGTAATCGGACGCATCGCTCCACATCACATCGCGCACGAAATACTCCAGCGAGCGCCGCAAATCGGCGACGATCTCTTGCGAAAATCCCGGGTAAGTCACCGCGTCTTTGCTGAGGTCATCCGCCTCCTGCATCGCCAGCCAGTGGTGAAAAAAATCGCCCACTTTCGCCTTCGTGCGTGGGTCCGGCACCATGCGCTCCGCGTGCTCGTGGATTTGCTCCGGCGTGTGCAAATCTCCGCGCGCCGCCGCCACGCGCAGGGCCGCATCGGGCAGCGAATCCCAAAGCGCAATCGCGAGCCGCGAAGCCACGGTGAAATCATCCGCCTTTTGCTCCAACTCCGGGTAAAGAAAACGCGGCGATTTCAAGATCAGCAGCACCGCGCGTTTCACCGCGACCTCCGGCGCGACGCCATCGAACGACCGCTCCACGTAGAGCTGCCGCTGCGCGTCATCGAGCGGTCGGCGGAACGCGCGCTCGGCCAGCGTCGCGATGAATTCCTTCAGCTTTTCCACGCGATCCGGCGCGTCCGCTTTTTCTCCTACGAAACGCGGCAAACGCGCCACCACTTGATCCGCAATTTCCAGCGCCGCCTTCGTGGTCGCTTCGTGCCAATCCTTGGAAACCGACGTGCCGCGCTCGTAGCCGACGCTGCTGTCATCGGGCGGAAAATTCGTCGCGACGACCGCAGTCGGCGCGGCGGGCGACGGCGACAAAAACGGTGCCGCGACTACTTCCCAAACGCCATGCGGCGGCTTCCACTCGAAGCGCACGTAGCCGACCTTTTCCTTGTATTTGAAGTAGTCGAGATTCAGCGGATACGCGCGACCGCCGAGCAGGAATACGCTCGCTGTTTCCTCGCGAATATCCGGCCCCGTCGTCACCCAGCCATCGATCGTCGCATTCACGCGCTTCGCATCGCTGTCGTCGCGGCGGTTGCCGTCGCCGTCCGCGAGATCGGTGTTCAGGTAAAGGCGTACGCCGTTGCGCGTCTTGATGCGAAACTCGTAAACGCCCGTCTCCGGCGCGAGCAGCGAGCCCTGCCATTCCACGGAAAACTGATCCTCTTTCATCCGTTCCCCCGTCTCGCGCTTCGCTTGCGCGCGCAGGATTTCTGCCTCACCCGGCTCCTGCCCGACATACGGATCATCCATCGGGGAGACCTCGCCGAAATCGAAATCAATCGCCTGATCCGTCCGCTCCATCCGCTTCTTCGATTTCTTCTCCATCCCGTCTGAATCGTAATATTTTCCCGCCAGCCCGCGACCTTCACCCGGCGGTAGCACCTTCCCAAAACTCCCGATGAGGTCCGCCACCGACTCGCGAAATTGCCGGTTCGTGAGCCGCACGAAATCACGCTTCGGCGGATTCAACTTCGCCCGCGCCATCGGCGAATAAAACGCGTCGTAAATATACAGCGCCACCTTCCGCGATTCCTCCGCCGAACATTTCTCCGGTTCATCTTCAGGCATCGTCCGGTCGATCAGCTTCGTCAGCGAAGCCACGGATCGCTCGCCATACAGCGGCTCGTCATGCTTCGTCGCCACGCCCTGGCCTTTGTCGCCGTGACAATCCGCGCACAGGTTTTTGTAAATCTCCGCGCCCGCCGCGCGGTCGGCATCATTCGCGTAGAGCGGCGCGACGAGAAACGCGGCGGCGGCGATGATTGAAAATGGCGATTTCATGGATTTCAACTGCAACTACTTCCCGCGCGCAAATCCATTAGCCCGCTCATCCAGATGGCGACCGGTCCGGAATGCCGTGGACCATGCTGAACCCGGGAAGATTGGAGCGTCCCGAGCCGCAGCGGATGGCAACGGTTTGAGTTCAAAATTCTCAGAAGCGACTCCCCGAAAAGCCGGTCGTTTGCGATTTCAGACCTCATTCGGCCCACTAAATCAGGTAATTCGTGTCACTATCAAATCGCATCGTTATTACGTGTAAATTTAAAATAAATACAAAGTCAGTAAGGAACTTATCTGAGGTTTGACTTGGGGCTTGCTCATCGGAATCGGTCTGCTTCTCCAGCCTGCTTGCCGCGTGCCATTGGGCACGCGGAACGAATGCGGCCAGCAGCGATTTGGCTGTCGGCCAAGGCGGGTGCCATAGCTTTTTGCGATGAACATCAAGAGCGAGATGGTGCTGATCGGGATGAGGAGCGCACTGAGCACGATGGTCGTCCATGCCAGAGCGGTGGCGAAAAACGGATCGTCGGGGCGGGAGGCTGGGAGGCAGGGCTGGGCTCATTGGGAGAGGCTTCAAGAATGAGCGCCGTCGGGCAAGCATCCACACCGTCGGCTACCATCCGAGGGAGCGGGTTCCGAGATTGCAAAGCGCGGTGCGTTCGTATCGCCTCCGCGCATGAAAGTCGTCCTCGCGTTTGCCCTTACCGTTATGTCTTTTTCATCTGCTAAATCTGAGGTTCGGGTCGTCCGCGATGGTGAAGGCGCTCGATTGCTGCGCGATGGGCAGCCTTATTTCATCAAAGGCGGTGGGGGAAATGAGCAGGCGATGAAGTCGATCGCGGCGGCCGGGGGAAATTCGATTCGGCTTTGGGGGGACGATCATCTCGGCGAGGCACTGGATGCGGCGCAAAAAAACGGGTTGACGGTGACGGCGGGGATTTGGCTGGGGCAGGTGCGGCAGGGGTTTGATTGGAGTGATGCGGAGTCGCTGGCGAAACAGCGCGAGCACATCCGCGCGACGGTTTTGAAGTATAAGGATCACCCGGCGCTGCTGGTGTGGGCGCTGGGGAATGAAATGGAAGATCCGCAGGGAAAAAACGGGGCGGTTTGGACAGCGATCAATAGTCTCGCGGTGATGGTGCATCAGCTCGATCCGCAGCATCCGACGATGACGGTGATCGCGGAGATCGGCGGCGATAAAGTGAAGAACATCCATCGCCTTTGCCCGGAGATCGACATCGTCGGGATCAATTCTTACGCGGGCGCGGTGTCGGTCGGAGAGCGTTACAAAAAGCTCGGCGGGACGAAGCCGTATATCCTGACGGAATATGGGCCGGCTGGTTTTTGGGAGACGCAGAAGGATGCCGTCGGCGCGTTTCCCGAGCCGACGAGCACGGCGAAAGGCGCGGCGTATCGCGCGGCTTATGAAAGCGCGGTCCTTGTTCAGCCGGGCGTTTGTCTCGGCTCTTACGCGTTTCTGTGGGGACAAAAGCACGAAGTGACGGCGACATGGTTCAGCATGTTTCTCGGCGATGGCTCGCGGCTCGCGCCGGTGGATGTGTTACAGGAAATCTGGACGGGCATAGCGCCCGCGAATCGTTGCCCCGAGATGAAGTTGCTCGCTGTCGATGGCGCGGCGTCCGGCGAACCCGGTGTGATTTTGCGGGCGAAGCTCGCGGTGTCTGACAAGGAAAACGATGCTCTGAAAGTGACTTGGATCCTACAGCGCGATCCAGGCGAATACGGCAGTGGTGGCGACAAGAAAGAAGCGCCGCCCACTTTCCCCGAAGCAATCGTGC
>JANLQB010000283.1:0-3449 GCA_031367565.1 Verrucomicrobiota bacterium | reverse complement strand
GGACTTTGTAACCGTCGATCTTCAGCAGCGTGTAGGGATAGAGGATCGTGGCGTAGAGCGTGCCGTCGCGCGCGGCGAGGAGCGCCATGTGCGCGTGCAGCGGCGTCAGCGTGCCGTCGGGGAGCTTGTGAAAACCGTGCGACCACGGCTTCGCTTTGCCGTCCGCGCCCGGCGACCAGTCGAAGAAATCCGGGTTCTGCACTTTGAGCACGCCGAGGTCTTCGTTGCGGTTCGCCGCGGGATCGTGGCGCACGAGATGATGGAGCATGCCGGTGCCGAAGCCGCTCGTGTTCTCCACGCGGACGATCGCGTAGATTTTTCCATCCGGGTGAATGGTCAGCGCGCACCGCGAATCGGGATTCTTGCCCTCGATCATCAGCCCGCGGCTTTCGGCGGCGACCTGTCCGCCCGCGCTGTGTAGGTCGATACGCAGGAGCGTCGGATCATTCATCAAAATGAGCCACGCGTGACGCCCATCGGGGTCGAGCTGCCACGTCGGGATCGCGGACGCATTCGCCCGCTTCCACGGCTCGCCGTTCAAGACGATGGGCCGCGTCGTCACGCGATCCGTCGCCGGATCGAACTGCGCCAGCTCGAAGTCCTTCGTGATCGCGCTGGCCACGCCGCGTGAGTCCACGAGCGTCATCGCGTAAGGCGTGAGCAGCGGCCCGAGTTCCCGCCACGGTGCGCCCGCGAGCGTGCCGAGCATCCAGTGCTGCTCCTCGCACGTCACCACGTAGAGCTTCGCGCGCGCTTCATCCGCGACCACATCAATGATCCCCTGGCCCGCCACCGGCATCCCGAGATTTTCCGCGCGATCCGTGCGCGGGTCGTAGGTCATCACGTAGCCGCCGGGATACGCCTGCGTGTCGCCCTTCGCGGCGTAGCCCTGCTTCGAGCCGACATACACTTTGCCGCTCGGCGCGGTGAAATTGCGCGTATGAATCTTTGCCTGCGCCGCGTAACCCGTCGCCGTGAGGCCGCAGGTCTTATTCGTATCGAGCACGATCCGCTGCCGGCCGCTGCGCGGATCGAACTCCACGAGGAAGGCGTTCGCATTGTATTTCGCTGTGCCGACGTGGATCGCGCCGTCGAGGGATTCCGAGAGCGAAAAATATCCCGACTGCTCGCTTGTCGTCTCCGGTAAAATGTAGTGCGCCGTGGCGGCGACATACGCTGGCGGTTCGGCGCGGGCGACCGCAGCGGCCAATGCCAACAGCGCGAGGAAGAGTCGGTGATGTTTCATGGAAAAAAGTTCAGACGCAGGGGGGACATCACGAGAACCGGGAAGTCGCGCGATTCTTCGCCCCGTTCTTCTGCATACGGCGGTGGCTTTCGGCATGACCGCAGCGCGGCGTCCACGGCGGCCTGAGCAACCCTGGGCGTGACGAGTGGATTCCCCGCTACGAAACCAGCAAGCGCCACAAAAGCCCGAGCGCCGCGCAGACGCCGATGGTGGGAATGAGCGGCACCTTGAATCGCTCCATCGCCAGGAACGCCGCGACTCCGACGACGGCGACGAATCCATCCAACCCCGCGAGCGCGGCACCCGTTTGCCAGCCGCCGGGCCAGAGCGCGTGCCAGGCGAACCACACGGTGAGATTCAGGATGACGCCGACGACTGCGGCGGTGATGGCGTTGAGCGCGGCGCTGATCCGGGGCTGATCGCGGAGCCGCTCGATGTGCGGAGCGCCGAGGAAGACGAACAGGAAACACGGCACGAACGTCGCCCACGTCGTGATGAGCGCGCCGAGTGTCGCCGCCTGCCACGGGGCGAGTGCGCCGGGATGTTGCCAGCCGCCGAGGAAGCCGACGAATTGCAGCACCATGATGAGAGGGCCGGGCGTCGTCTCCGCAAAGCCGAGGCCGCTCATCATCTGGCCGTGCGTGAGCCAGCCGTATTTCTCCACCGCCTGCTGCGCGACGTAGGGCAGCACGGCATAGGCTCCACCGAACGTGACGAGCGCGGCCTTGCTGAAAAAAATGCCCTCGGCGAACGGCGTGCTCCGCCAGCCGGTCCACGCGCCGAGCGCGAAAATCGGCAGCCACCACAGCGCGAGGCACAGCGCCGTGATGCCGGTCGCGCGCCGCCACGTCGCGCGTGGCGCGGGCGGCAGTTCGAGGCACGGCCCGCCTTCCTCGTGCGCGCTGCCGTGGCCTTTTCCCGCGGGGAAGAAGCGCGGCGCAAAGCGATGGCCGAGCGCGCCAAGGAGCGCGGCGGCGGCGATGATGAGGACGAACGAGATTTTGAAAATGAAGATGCCCGCGAACGCCGCCGCCGCGAGGCACCACAGCGCAGGAGTCTTCAGCGTCTTGCGCCCGATGCGGAGGAGCGCGGACGCGACGACGGCCATGACGGCGGGCAGCAGTCCGTAAAAAAGCGCGGCGAGCCACGGCACGTTTTCGCCTTTCACGTAGAGCCAGCTCAGCGCGTAAAGAATGAAGACCGACGGCAGCACGAAAAGCGCGCCCGCTGCGAGACCGCCGCGCCAGCCGTGCAAGCGCCAGCCGAGATACGTGGCGAGCTGCTGCGCCTCGGGGCCGGGGAGCAACATGCAGAAATTCAGCGCGTGCAAAAAGTGGCTCTCCGAGATCCAGCGCCGCTTTTCCACCAGCTCGCGGTGCATGATCGCGATCTGCCCCGCCGGCCCGCCGAAGCTGATGAGGCCAAGCCGCAGCCAGTAGCGCAGCGCCTCACGGAAGGTCGGAAAACGTGGAGTTGTCGTGTTCACTTTTGGAATTGCTCGTAGAGAGCTGGGAGCCAGCCGGTCATCGCTTGCACTTTGAAACACCTATTTCAACTGGTGTCCTTTTGTTTCACCTGCCTTACAAGTCACAGCGATGAAAATAGCATTCTCTCTTCGCATCGTCTCCGCACTCCTCCTCCTGTCCATGAGCGCCTTCGCCGCGCCGCTCGACACGGCGCAAATCGAAACTGCCAGCGGCTTGAAAGGCACGCTCAACGAAGCGGAGGGCGTCTTCAAAGTCACCGCGCCGCGCACCGACGTGAAGGTGAGCGTGGACGGCTGGCAGATGCCGCCGTTCATGGGGCTCACTTCGTGGGCGGCATTCACCGAAGGGAAGAAAGCGCCCGCGATGGTGATGGGCGACCTCGTGCTGATGCAGGATGAGGTGAATCCCGTGATGAGCGCGGCACTGGCTGCCGGCCTCGATGTCACGGCGCTGCATAACCACTTTTTCTATGACGAGCCGAAGGTGTATTTCATGCACATCGGCGGAGAGGGCGAGGCGGTAAAACTCGCGGCCGGTGTGAAGGCCGCGCTCGACGCGCAGAAGGCCGTGCGCGGGGCGTCGCCGGAGCCGGCGAAGACTTTCGGCAAACCGCTCGTTGCGCCGAGCAGCATCGCGGTCGCGCCGCTGGAAACCGCGCTCGGCGGAAAAGGACAGGCGAAGGACGGCATGGCGAAGTTCGTCTTTGGCCGCAGCGC
>JANLQB010000241.1:0-6688 GCA_031367565.1 Verrucomicrobiota bacterium | reverse complement strand
GCGGAGGAAAAGTTCGTCGATCAGCTTTCGTTCGTCGGGTTCGGCGGCGAGTTTGAAGAGGGCATTTTTTGCGTCGCCGATCGCATCCGCGACCGCAGGGCCGCTGAGCAGGGCCATGATGCTGCCGAGCCTGAGATCGCTGCTGCGCTCGCATTCGCACGCGCTTTCGCGAGCGGGGCGGCCGAGATTGGCGAGGAAACCGCTCGGCAGATCGGTTGCGGAATCGGGGAGTTGTCCGGCTTGCAAACCGCCGGGCAGACTTGGCGCGGAGCCAGTCACTTTCAGCACGGAATCGTAGAGTACTTCCGCGGGCAGGCGGCGCGCCAGGGCGTGCGAGTAATTCGTTTTGTCATCCTCGTTCCACTGGTTCGCGGCGATCGAGATCTGGTAGGTGCGCGCGTTGCAGATGAGGCGCAGCACATGCCGCACGTCGAAGTTGTGACCGACAAATTCCTTCGTCAGATAGTCGAGCAGTTCGGGATTCGTCGGCGGGTTTCCGGCGCGGATGTCGTCGAGCGGCTCGATGATGCCCGCGCCGAGCAGATAGCCCCAGAGACGGTTCACGTAGCTCGATGCGAAAAAGCGATTGTCCGCGCTGGTGATCCATGCGGCGAGTTGCTCGCGACGGGAGCCTTTCTGCTCGGACTTCGCTTCAAACGGGAACGTCGGCTCCGCGACTTTGTTTGTCCGTAGATGCGTCATCTCGCCTGCTTCCGCGTCTTTCACGATTTCGAAAAGCGGGCGTGGTTTTTCGACGGCGGTGCCTTCGAGTTTAGCGCCGCCGATCGCGGGATCGGCATCGAGTTGCACCTGCGAGAAGAACGCGCCGAGGTGGTAATACTGATCCTGCGTCCAGCGCTCGAACGGATGATCGTGGCACTTGTTGCAGTTGAAGCGCGTGGCAAGGAAAAGGTGCGTGGTGTTTTCCATCGCCTCGGCGGGCTCGCGCAAAATCTTCCAGTAGCTCGCGGCGGGATTCTCCTTGTTCGAGCCGGACGCGGTCAGGATTTTCCGCACGAACTGATCGTAAGGCGTGTTCGCCTCGACCTCCTTGCGAATCCAATCGCGGAAAAGCCCCACGCCCTGGCCGCCGAGAAACTTCGAGTTGAGCTGTAAAAGATCGGCCCATTTGTTCGTCCAGTGATCGACGAATTCCGGCGAGCCAATCAGCTTCTCCACGATCGCGGGCCGCTTCTCGCGCGCGGGTTTCGTGTCGGCGAGAAAGGCGCGGACTTCATCCGAGGTCGGTGGCTTGCCCGTGAGATCGAGAGACACGCGGCGCAGATAGTCCGCGTCGCCGCAAAGTTCGGACGGCTGGATTTTCATCCGCTGCCATTTCGCGGAAACGAGTTCGTCGATGCGGCTCCACGTTTCGGGCTCCTTCCAAGTAAAGCCCGTGCGGTCGCCCATGACGGTGAGCGTGGTGGCGGCGTAATTGCCTTCGTAGCGGGCGAGCAGAGGAGCTTCGCCGCGGCGCAGCGTTTCCACGAGTCCGCCGCCGTCGGTCTTCGCGACATCGGTGTTGCCGCTATCGAGAAAAGCTTCGGCGGTGACATCGCGGGTGTGCCCGTCGGTGAACGTCGCCACGACGCGCACCTGCTGGCGTGCGCCGATTTGCTGGACGACGGGATCGCGCGGCGAGACTTCGATTTTCGCGACGCGCGGAGCTTTGAGATCGAGCTTCGCGCCATCGGCGATCCACGCGCGCATCATCTCGTAATATTTTTCGCCGATCTTCGTCCGCTGCCCGCCTTCATGTGGAACTCCGGCGGTCGCTTTCAAAAGCATGAGCGAATCGTCCGGCGACGCGGCGTTGAGGCGGCGTCCGGCGAGATCGTCTTTCAGCGCGCGCACGTCGTAAATGGGATCGTAGCCGCGCAGCGAAAGCTTGAAGCCAAACTTGCCGTCCTTCGCGCCGTGGCAAGTGCCCGCGTTGCAACCGAGCTTCGTCATCACGGGATTCACATCGCGGATGAAATCGACTGGCTGCACGTCGGCGATTCCGGCAACCTCGATGGGCACCGTGGTCGTCTTCCCACCGATCTCGATCTGCAAAGCGCCTGCGCCATTTTTCAACGGCTTCACCTGACCACTCGGCGAAACCTCCGCGACCTCTCCCGCGATGGTGACTTTTGCGATCCGAGTTACATCTGCCGCATCGCCGGATGTCAGCTTCGCGGTGATCACGAGTTGGGCCGCCTCGTATTTCCCGGCGAGTACGACTTTCGCCGGTTGCACATCCAGGCCGGCGATTTGCGCGCCAGCGGGAAGCGTTTCCGGAACGGGCGGCTTCGCCATTTCGGTGTTGAGCGCATTGGCCTCTGCCGCGAGCGGAAAGGCGGACGCGAGAGCGGCGAGGAGGAGGAGGGATTTGGCTGGCTTCATGGCAATGGCGGAAGGGGAGTCACGCTGATAATCCCGCCGCGGCCAAAAGCCAAGAGACGGAGATTTACAATCGCGATTCCAGCACGTCGCGCAGCTTCATCATGCCGCGGCGGATGCGGGCTTTGATGGTGCCGACGGGCTCGCCGAGCTGCTCGGCGATTTCGGTGTGCGTGAGGCTGCCGAAGAAAGCCATCTCCAGCGCCTGCCTCTGCTCTTTGTTCAGCTTTTCAAAAGCCGCGCGCACGATTGCGCCGCGCTCGGTGTTTTCCACATCGTCGAGCGCGCTGTGTCCGTCGAATTGCTCGGCGGTTTGTGCTTCCTTGCCGGCGTCTTCGTGAAGTCTGGCGCGGCGTTGCACGCTGCGCAGGCGGTCGATGGATTTGTTGCGCGTGAGCGTCATGGCCCAGGTGAGCGGCTTGCCGCGCGTGGCGTCGTAAAGTGGCGCTTTTTCCCAGATCTGGATGAAGACATCCTGGATCACGTCCTCGGCGGCTTCGCGATTATTTAGCACGCGGAGGGCGGCGGAAAAAAGGACGCCGCTGAAATGATCGTAGAATTCCGCAAACGCGCGTTTGTCACCCAGCGCGATCTTTTGCAGGAGATCGATCTCGTTTGCGAGGTCACTCGAGGGGTCGGTTTCCATGAAAGTTATCGGCTCGCGGGCGACTAGCGCGCGGCGGGTGCGCCGGGGTCGAAGTTAAAGTTCCAACTCGTCTCCACCTTGCGGCCTTTCGCGGTCGCGTCGATGAAAACGCGGTAGCCCTGTTTGCGAAGTTTTTGCGTGAGCTTGGCTTCGATAGTTTTCGTGGCGGGATCGTATCTTGAAGGCACGACTCCGAAACCGCTGACGCGCATCGCGACGCTCTTCGGTTCGAGTTCGCCGAGGGTGGCGAGATTGGCTTTGATCGTCGGCGTCGGGTCGGAAATCGTTTCGCCATCCATCGGCTGGGTGATCATGGAACTGGCCGCATTCATTGTCAGCGGTGCGTCATCCCGCGTGGCGGAAACGCCGCCGCCGATCATTTTGAGGGCGTTTTCAAAGATCACCGGTTTCGCTGCTTCGATGGCGTAGCGCCCCAATTGCTCCGTCGGGCTATTGAGACCGAGCCGCTGGCCATAGACAGTGAAGGCGGCTTCGTATCCGGCTTCCTTCACGAGCGCGCGAGCCTCGGCGGTGTGAATGCCAAACGGGTAGGCGAGGGCGTTGACTTTGATGCCGAGTCGCTCTTCGAGGACCGTGCGCGAGTCGAAGATTTCTTTTCGCAGCCAGCCCGCTTTGCCGAGCGTCTTAATGTCGTTTTGGATGAGAGCTTTCGCTTTGGCGTCCACCCCTGTGCCCGGTGCGCGGAGATTCGAGTGGGAGTAGGTGTGGCTCTGGATGTCCACGCCCGCGTCGCGCATTTCGGCGAGCTGTTCCCAACTGAGCGATTTGCCGCCGCTTCCAACGTAGTTGATGTAAATGAAGAGGGTAAACGGGTAGTTGAATTTCTTCAGCACCGGCCACGCGTTCGTGTAGCCGGAGACCCAGCCATCATCGATCGTGATGACGCAGCTTTTTTGCGGGATGCTTTTTTCACCCCGACGCCACGCGAGGAAATCTTGCATGCCGATGACCGTAAACCCTTCGTCTTTCACCGCAGTCAACTGGCGCTCGAACTCCGCGACGCTGATCGTGAGTGCCTTCATCGCGCTCTTGTCCTCGATGTTGTGATAGCAGAGCACCATCACGCTGGCGTGAGGATCGACAGGCGGCGTGGTCGCTTCGGCCACCGGGGCAGGGGCGGAAGCCGGTTCGTTTACCGCAACGGGATTCGCCTTTTGAGGGGCGACTGCCGGAGCGGCCGCGGGCGTCGGGTCCAGCGCTTTTCTGCCGAATTTCGGCATTTTGATTTTGTCGCACGCTCCGAAAGTCAGCGCCGCGAAAAGGATTACGATGGCAAATTTCCGAGTCATAGATGGGCAGTTTGCGGACGATACCGGCGGCACGCTCCGGTGGAAAGAGCGAAGCAAGGAAATGAAGCGCAAATCAGGCTTCGAGGCCGAGTCGGCGGAAGGTTTCGTCGATGTGACTGAAGTGGATGTCGAGCGAGCAGAGGCGGTCGATTTCCTCGCGAGGGAGGACGGCGGCGATGTCCGGTTCGGAGGCGAGATTTTCCTGAAGCGAGGTTTCGCCCTGCCAGGTTTTCATCGCGGCGCGCTGCACCGCTTCGTAGGCGGCTTTGCGTTCGAGACCGCGCTCCGTGAGTTTCAGCAGGATGGTCTGGCTGAAATAGAGACCCTTCGTGATGCGCATGTTGCGCTCCATGTTTTCGGGGTAAACGAGCAAGCGATCGACGAGCTTGCGCAGGAGCACGAGCATGTAGTCGAGAAGGATGCACGAGTCCGGCATGATGACGCGCTCGACGCTCGAATGGCTGATGTCGCGCTCGTGCCAGAGCGCGACGTTTTCCAAAGCGGCGACGGCGTTTCCACGAATGATGCGCGCGAGCCCGCTGAGCTTTTCGCCAGTGATCGGGTTGCGCTTGTGCGGCATCGCGGAGCTGCCTTTTTGGCCGACGGAAAAGTATTCCTCCACTTCGAGCACTTCGGTGCGCTGGAGATGGCGGAATTCCGTCGCCCACCGGTCCACGCTGGAGGCGATTAGGGCGAGCGTGCTCTGAAATTCCGCGTGCCGGTCGCGCTGGATGACTTGCGTGCTGAGCGTGGCGGCTTCGAGGCCGAGGCTTTTGCAGACGGATTCTTCCACGCGCGGATCGAGATGCGCGTGCGTGCCGACGGCACCGCTGAGTTTCCCGACGCGAGTGCGCTTTTGGATTTCCTCGATGCGTGCCAAAGCCCGCCCGAACTCGTCGTACATCAGCGCCAACTTAAGCCCAAATGTCACAGGCTCCGCATGGATGCCGTGACTGCGCCCGATCATCGGTGTCTTTTTAAATTCCTTTGCCCTGCGCGCGACGACTTCGCGCAGGTCTTTCAAGTCGCGAATCAAGAGATCCGACGCCCGCGACATCTGCACCGCGAGCGTCGTATCGAGCACGTCCGAAGAAGTGAGCCCCTGGTGCATCCAGCGCGCAGCCGGTCCCACGTAGTCCGCGACATTTTCGAGGAAGGCGATCACGTCGTGATTTGTCCGCTTCTCGATCTCCTCGATCTCACCGAGATCGAATTTCCCCTTCGCGCGAATCGTTTTCGCGTCCTCCAGCGGGATCACCCCGATTTCCGCCATCGCCTCACAGGCGAGCGTCTCGATCTCGAGCCAAATTTCGTATTTACGCTGCTCCGACCAGAGCGCGCGCATTTCAGGAAGAGTATATCTGTCAATCACAGGGCGCGGAGGTTAAGCCCCGCGCGCACTCTCACAACCGAAATCTTCCGCTTGTCGCGCGCCCGTGGCAGTCCAGGCGCGCGAGCGGAGAGCGGGTTCAGCCGACGCGGGCGCGGACTTTGCGACCGGCGCTGTTCAAGCGGACCTGGCCGCTTTCGAGAAGATCGGCGACAGCGGCGATCGTCTCGCGGTTGTTCTTCGAGGAGCTGCTGACGGCGAGGATCAAATCGCCAAGGCTGTAGTTCGCGCGAGCGGCTTTTTTGAGGTTCTTTTTCATAGTAATAGGGGAAGTTGGTGATGGAGCAATTTGCTTTAGCAGGGCTGATGCCACACCCACTCAGCTTCATTAAATGATTCGTTGAAAGTAAGACGTTGGTTGCCTGATTCGGTTCAATAAATCTTTTTTCTCCGCGCCGGGAGAAGGGAAACGGAGGCACCGCCTCAGCGGAAAAAGGCGCGCGCCGCCTCGGCGTCCCGGCTGATCTGGGTGCGGAGCGCGTCCAGGGAGGGGAATTTCTGCTCAGGCCGCAGAAACTTGCGGAAGCGGACCTCCAAGTCTTCCCCGTACAGCGATTCGTCGAAATCGAAAATGTGAACCTCCAGCGCCCGTTCGCCGCCCGCATCCGTCACCGTCGGACGCACGCCGATGTTTGCCACACCCGTCAGCGGTGCATCCCCATTCCGCAGGATCTCCACGGCATACACGCCGTTTGGCGGAAATTGCTCGTTGTGCGCGCTCAGGTTAGCCGTCGGGAAACCGATCGTCCGCCCCAGCTTCCGCCCTTCGACGACCGTGCCGAGGATCGTGTAAATGCGCCCGAGCAAAGCCGCCGCCTCCTCCAGCTTCCCCGCCTCCACCGCCTGCCGGATCAGCGTGCTGCTCACGATCCGCCCCTCGACCTCCACCGCCGGTACGCCCACTTCCTCGTAACCCAGCACGCGCCCGAGCCGATCCAGCATCTCCAGATTCCCCGCGCG
>JANLQB010000489.1:0-3829 GCA_031367565.1 Verrucomicrobiota bacterium | reverse complement strand
CGCCGGGACGCGCAGGGACCACGGCGTCTCTTGCGTTGAGAGTTTTTCAACCGCCATTTTCACCGGCACCGGCGATCCATCCGCGAGCTTCACCGGAAGCTGCACGCGCACCTGCTTCACCCACTCCTTGAAAGGCTGCGTTTGGACGTCGTGCCAGCGCCCGTTTGAATCGAGCTACGTCTCGCCCCAATTCGCGATGCCGAAAAACGCCAGCACCGCCACGAAAAATCGGGTCCGAAGCCGGCTCACTCGAAGACTCCGATCGCCTTCCCTTTGATCCTAATCCGCACCTGCCGTGTGAGCAGCCACTTCACCGCGAACATGTCGCACGTCGCCTTCCACGCGCGATTTCCAAAGCCGTATTTGCTCACACCCGCCGTGCGCGGGCGGTGATGCGTGGGCACCTCGGCCAGCTTGTAGCCCATGCCTTTGATGAGCGCGGGGATGAAGCGGTGCATCCCGTAAAACGGCACGAGCGCCTCGCGACAATCGCGCCGCATCGCCTTCAACGTGCAGCCCGTGTCCCGTACGCCGTCGCCGGTGAAACGGCTGCGCACAAAGTTCGCGATGCGGCTTTGCACGCGTTTGAAAGTCGTGTCCTTACGATTCGCGCGGTAGCCACAGACGAGGTCCGCGCCCTTTTCGATCTCGGCGAGGAGCTTGGGAATATCGGCGGGATCATTCTGCAAATCGCCATCAAGGAGCACGATCACCTCGCCCTTCGCCGCGTAGATTCCGGCGTACATCGCCGCGCTCTGGCCGGTGTTTTTGGCAAACTCGATCACGCGCACTTCGGGACGGCGCGCGATCATTTTCACCGTGTCATCCGAAGAACAGTCATCGATGAGGATGAGCTCGTAGTCGATGCTGGCGAGGGCGGTGGCGAGTTCGTTTTGCAGGGGCGCGATATTGTCCTGCTCGTTGTAGAGCGGGATGACGACAGAGATCATCCGTGGGTTTTAGCGGAGCGGGGAGAACGGCGGAAAGGAATAACTCGCACTCAATCAATCGTCCTCGTCCTCCTCCTCGTCCTCGAAATCTCAATCGCGGAGGACGAGGACGATTATCCGAGCCTATTCGCCCTTCAGCTTCGCGCCGGGCCTCGCGAGATCGGCGAGAAATGTATCCACCGCCTGCATGATCTGCTCCGGGTCCGTGTATTCGCCACCCGCCGCGTTCTTCGTCAACGGCGCACCGGTGCGACTCACGACGGAAAGCCACGGGATGCTTTTCCCCGCGAACTGATTCACCGCCGGATCGCGCACATCGCTGAAGCGCACGGCTGGCCACGGCATCGCGTTTTTCCGCATGTAGTCGGCATACGTGATGTCGCTCTTGTCATTACTCACAAAGATCAGCTCGAACTCGGGATGCGCGGCCTTCGTCTTGCGATACCACTCCGCGAGTACCGGCGTCGTTTTGCGGCACGGCCCGCACCAGCCCGCCGAGTAGTAAAAGGCGTACATCCGCACATCGCGGAGATTGCTCGCGGAGTATGGGACGATCTCGGACGCCTGAAGACGGACGAGCCGGCCATCGAGCAGATTTAGAATGTTGTCGCGCGAGTTCGCGCTATTCACGAGCGCGGCGGCTTCGACGCGCTGACGATCGAGCATCGCGGATTCGCTCTGCTCACGCTGCATCGCCGCGGCGCGCTGCTCGGCGGCCTGACGCGCGAGATAGATTTGCTGTTCGGGAGAGAGGACAAAACTCCCCGCTTTCAGCTTCGCGATGAGCGCCTTCGACGCGCCGCCGTTGAACATCACCTGCTCCATCCCGGCATCGATCGCCACGGCGAAATGCCGCTTCTGCACTTCCACGATGATCTCGTCTTCCGTGTAGCCGCTGCGAGCCATGAGCGCGATATCCTTCGCGGACATCGGCGCCGGCACGGCGTGCAGCAGCGGCGCGAGGAGCGCGGCGACGACGAGGAAAAGAAGACGCTTCATCGCTTTGGCAAAGCAAGGGTCAGGCCAGCGGGGAAAATGACTCGCCGCTCGCGCCGACCCGCGCGCAATCTGGCGTATATGAAAACCTGTTTCATCGCCGGATGCGGCTTCGTCGGACTCGCGACCGCGCGCCTGCTGCACACGCGCGGCTGGAGTGTGATCGGCGGCACGCACTCGCGGGAATCCGCCACTGCGCTCGCCGGCGAACCCTTTTCCGTGGTCGCGTGCGACATCACCGATCGCGCCGCGCTTGCGCAGATACCGCCGGTCGATGCGGTGATTCACTGCGCGAGTTCCGGGCGCGGCGGTGTGGAGCAATATCGCGCGGTCTATTTGGAAGGGGCGCGCGCGCTGGAGGATACACTCACCCCGCAGCAACTCATCTTCACGAGCAGCACGTCCGTCTATGCGCAAACGGATGGCTCGATCGTGACTGAAGAAAGCGCGTCCGAGCCTGATCGGGAAACCGGGCGGGTGTTACGCGAGACGGAGGATTTTGTGGTCGCGCACGGCGGCTGCGTCGCGCGGCTCGCGGGCATTTACGGCCCGGCGCGGTCGGTGTTGCTTAAGAAGTTCTTTTCCGGCGAAGCCGTGATCGAAGGCGACGGCGAGCGCGTCATCAACCAAGTGCATCGCGACGACATAGCGTCCGCGCTCGTGCATCTGCTCGAAGCAAACGCGCGCGGCATTTTCAACGTAAGTGACGACGAACCCATGACCCAGCACGCGGTCTATGAGTGGCTCGCGGAGCGTTTCGCGAAACCGCTCCCGCCGACCGGCTCCATCTCCCTAAACCGCAAACGCGGCTGGACGAGCAAGCGTGTCAGTAATTCCAAGATTCGCGCCCTCGGCTGGATTCCCCGTTATTCATCCTTTCGCGAAGCCATTGCCAACGACTCCGAACTCCTCCCATGAAACGCATCCTCCTAGCCCTGATCGCGCTCAGTCTCCAAGCCCACGCGCTGGAAAAATGGCTCTACCACCCGGTGAACCTGCTCGTGGACAAAAACATCGACCAGCTCGAAACCCTGTGGCGGCGAGCCTCCGCCGCTGGCTACACGCACGTGCTGCTCGCCGACTCCAAGTTCGGCCGACTCGTGGAAATGGACGCGCGTTATTTCAAAAACGTGGATCGCGTAAAGAAGATCGCCGCCGAGTTGAAACTCGAAATCGTCCCCGCCGTTTTCCCGGTCGGATACTCGAACGACATCCTCGGCCAGGACGTGAACCTCATCGAAGCGATGCCCGTAAAAGACGTGCCGCTCGTCGTCGAAGGCGGCATCGCCCGTGTCGATGATCCCGACGCGCCGACCTTGCCCGGTGGCGATTTTTCCGATCTCAAAAAGTGGTCGTGGAAAGATGACAACATCGTCTCCGATCACGGCGCGGCGCGGCTCACCGACGGCGGCGACAAGAACGCGCGCCTCGTGCAAAAGCTGAGGCTCCAGCCGTGGCGGCAGTACCACGTCTCCGTGCGCGTGAAGACGAAGGATTTTCACGGCCAGCCGGAGATCAAGGTCCTGCCTGAGAAAGCGGGCGACGTGTCGCTGCAATGGGCAAACCTCGGCGTGAAGCCGACGCAGGATTGGACCGAACATCACGCGGTTTTTAATTCGCAGAAGTTCACCGACGTCTCGCTCTTCTTCGGCGTCTGGGGCGCGGGGTCGGGCTCGCTGTGGTGGGACGACGCGAAGATCGAGGAGGTCGCGTTTCTAAATATGACGCGTCGCCCCGGCACCCCGCTCGCGATCACGACGGCGGACGGCAAGCCGCTGGCGGAAGGTCGCGACTTCGACGCGCTGAGCGATCCGCTACTCGGGGCAAAACCGTATCGCGGCGAATACGACACCTTCCACGAACCACCCGTGCTCAAAACGAAA
>JANLQB010000167.1:0-8094 GCA_031367565.1 Verrucomicrobiota bacterium | reverse complement strand
CACCGCGGCGAATCACGTCATCCATCTCGACCGTTGGTGGAATCCCGCCGTCGAAGATCAATGCACCGACCGCGTCTATCGCATCGGCCAGGAAAAGCCGGTGCAAGTCTGCCTCCCCATCGCGCGCCACCCCGACGCCCGACTCGCCGAAACTTCCTTCGACCTCACGCTCGACCGCCTCATGCAGCGCAAGCGTGCCCGCAGCCGCGACCTGCTCGACCCACCCGCAATCACCGGCCAGGACGCCGACCATCTTTTTCGCGAAATCTGTGGAGAGGCTTTGTAGCTCAGCTCGCCGCAGACGCGACCCCGAAGTATTTCAGCTTCGGGACGAACGATCTCACCCAAAATGGGCTCGGCATCAGCCGCGACAACCTGGTAATTTCCTCATGCCTTACGTCGAGAATGAGACCTTCAAGATGAATCCCTTCGCCGCGCTCGACCCTGTCGGCGGCGGCCAGCCCATGAAGATCGCCATGAAAAGGCCGCAGCAGCCGTCCGGCAGGAAGCTCGGCATCTGCAGCGGACATGGCGGTGACCCGATAGCGTGAAGTTTTGTGACAATGTCGGCCTGAACTAAACGCGCCACTCCGAGAATCCGGTGCGGCTTTTTGATTTCCGGCTCCGTCTTGAATCCAAAATCGAACACGCCGCACTTATGACTCATTTTGCGAGAGTGAGGCTCGCAAGTCCGCTGCGTGTTGCATCGCCGCAGCCGCTTCGTCTTTGCGACCTAGTTGATTCAGGATCGCGGCGAAGAGCAGGTAGCGGCTGGGTTGGTTGGGGTCGCGTTTGATGGAGAGGCGCTGGGCTTCGCAGGCGGCATCGACGTGGTTTCGGGAGAGTTCGATGCGGGCGATATTTGCGAAAGGTTTTGGGTCGTAAATATCGAGACGGCTGGCGTGTTGCATGGCGTCGATCGCACCTTGCGAATCATTAGCCGCAGCGCGGAGCTGGCCGAGTGTCATCCATGCGTCTTCGTGCCACCAATGGGTGGCTGCGTATTGTTCGATGCCTGGAAGCGCTGCCTTGGCGCCGTGTGCGTGCTCGGTCAGGTCGGATTCGTATTTCGCGAGATCCCATGTCTCGGGCGACCGGATACGCGCCTCGGCGAGGATGGCGAGCGCTTCGTCTATCTGGCCGGTTTTGGCGCGGACCCCCGCGAGATTGAGCGCTGCGGACCACGTCCTCGGAAAACGACGCGAGGCATCATCGGCAGCAGGCTTGGCGAAATTTAGATACGCTTCCGCTTCGGTAGTGCGTCCCTGATTCACGAGGCAGATGCCTAGATTGATTCGGGCAGGCGCGAAATCAGGGAACAGCGCGAGCGTGCGACGCAGAATCGCTTCCTGTTTCGGATAGTCACCACGCTTGGCAAAAGTCCCGGCGAGGTTTCCGAAAATCCGCGGGGTGCCTCCTCCGTCTTCGATCGTGCGCGTGTAGAAAGTTGCAGGATCGCTCCAGTCCGTCGCGCGGATTGCGGTCCTAACACCTAACGCACAAACCGCCGCCACTGCGGCGAAAGCCACCACGGTTCGCCAGCGCGGTGAAAGCAGCAACAGACAACCCGCGAGGAAGGCTAGATAGCCGATGCTCGCGAGGTAGATCCAATGCTCCGCGACTTGAGCGTTGAGCGGGAAGAGATTTGAAATGGGTAGGAATGCGATGATGAACCAAGACGCACCGAAAACGCGCAACTTTCTGCCTGGCGCTATTTTCCCACAAAACATCGCGCCGAGCGCGAGGACAGCGGAACCTATGACGGAAAGGTATTCGTAGCGAAGCGAGGCATGCCACGAGGCGGCGTTCACGTACATGGCCGGACTGGTGAGGGTGCGATCCATCAGGAGACGGGATGGAAAAAAGATGAGGCCCGTGTAGTCGCCGACGGCGCGAAGCATGAGCAGGATACGCGCGGCGATGGGTTCGGGCGGACCGTCTTCCATCGGCACACGATGCGCCGGCAGCGAATGCAGAGCGAAGTAGATCGCGAAAACGGCGAGCATTCCGCCGAAATGAAAGAGGCGGTATTTCCACGGCTGGGTTGTCTCGAAAAAGAGCAGGTGCAGGAGAAAGATAACCAGCCACATGAGCGCGATCTCTTTCGCGCACAGCGCGCTCAGCATTGAAAAACCAGCGGCGGCAAACAGAGCCGAGCTCTTCCACCCGACCGCCGTCCGCGCGCGCAGCACGAGCAGCCACGCACCGAGCGCACACAGACTCGCGATGCTATCCGCGCGACCGGAGATGTAAGCCACGGCGGCATTGTGAATGGGATGCACCGTCCAGATCATCGCGATAAGGAACGCCGTAACATCACGCACTTGCGAATCGCATTCCGCACCGATCAACCCCGGCAGGATGCGGCGCAAGACGCGGAAAAGCAGAAATCCGCTCAGCGCATGGAACGCAACATTGGTGAGATGATAACCGAACGAATCCCCCCCCCAGAGCCAGTAGTCCACCCTGTAGCTAAGATTCTGGACCGGCCGGTAGTAGATCGAGAAAGAGTCGAAAAACAGGTAATGCCGGAAGACTTCCAGCGCGAAGACCGGGCTTTTGTAGAATGGGTTCTGACCCACGAGATACTCGTCGTCCCAGATCAGTTCTCCATTCAGCGCGGGCAAGTAAATCACTAACCCTGCCAGCAGAAAGAGCATCACGGTCGCAGCGGGATTACTGAGAAGTGCGCGCAACTTCAGTCTGCCCGTCGATCGGGACTCGATGCCTGGAACAAATCGGTCTGCGGTGATGCTTGGGTAACTCATCGGGAAACGTGGAATACGCAGAATGCGCGCCACATTCGCGGCGGATTCCAAACAAAAGAACATCCAGCCGCCCTTGCGAGCGACTGGATGTTACGGTTTAAGGTTAAACTTGGAACCGATCCATTATTTGAAGGGCGACCAGAACTCGGCTGGAGCAACGTCCGAGAGCTTGCCGAAAGTCGCGGTTGAAACTTTTGGAATACCGTCCACCGAGAAGGTGCCGAAGCTGTTGTTCAACATGTCGGTTCCGCCGGAATTGTAGAGGGTCGAGCCGATCTTGAGATAGCCTTTCACATCGGTCCAATCGACGTTCGCGCCGCCAGTCTTGTTGGTCTCGATCGCGTATTGGTCGATTGCGGAATCGATCATGCGGAGATCCTCCAGGATGCGGGTGGCCTGTGAGCGCTTGCGAGCACGCAGGAAGTTTGGCACGGCGATCGCGGCGAGCAATGCGATGATTGCGACCACGATCATGATTTCAACGAGGGTGAAGCCCCCACGGTTCTTATTCAGTTTCTGAAGCATAAACTATTAGTATGATTTCGTTTGTTAGATTTCGGTTATTGCGCCTCAGGCTTGAACCGAAGCACGATGAACATTTAAGCAGTCGCAATGCCACCTATGAACGAGGCCAGTAAGAATAATCATAATTCCGCATCCCACAGTGGAGCGCTGGTTTGATGGCACATTTGCGATCCGACGACTCCCGCGGCCCCCACCCAATGCCGGTGGTGATCCCATTCTGGAAGCGGCCCGAGTGCTGGGTCATCGTCATCGCGCTCGGCGTGCGGATGCTGATTCTAAGCCGCTTTGCAGCCAGTCCGCACTTCTGGCCGGCCACAGGCGACATGAAGTTTTACGCGGACTGGGCGACTCGGATTTCACAAGGCCAATGGACGGATGGAAAGGCGTTTTACGGGCTGCCGGGATATGCTTTCTGCCTGGCAGGAATCTTTAAAATCTGCGGCATCAGTCCGCTGATGGTGGGTTTGGTCCAAGTGGGGTTGGAGACCTTCACGAGCGTTTTGATTTTCAAAATCGCGAGATTCGCCCTCGCAGAATCGCAGAATCGCGAACCCACGACTTCTGCGAACGCCTTGGGGCTATTGGCCGCGCTCGGTTGGATATTCTACCTGCCTGCGCAGACGTTTTCCTCGATCCTCATGCCAACCGCGTGGGTCGTGGCGGCATTCTGGAGCTGCGTGTGGTGGCTCGTGAAAGGGCGTCCGCCTGTCTCGCGGTGGAAGTGGCTGGCGTTAGCGGCATTCGTGGGACTCGTGGCAATGATGGTGGCGACCATTTTATTCCTCATCCCACTTTTTCTCATCGCGATCGTCCTCCGAACAGAAGGAGCGAAACGAATTCCCAAAATCGCAATCGCCACCGTCCTTTTCTTCGCAGGCCTTTTCGCCGGGACCTCGCCCGCCTGGCTCCATAACTATTTCGTGGCAAAGGATCCCGTCCTCCTCTCGGCGCATAGTGGCCTCAATTTCTGGATGGGCAATAACCCGGACGCCACCGGGTATCCAAAGATCCCGAGCGGCCTGAGCGCGGGCCAGGAAGGTCTGCTGCGCGATTCCATCACCCGCGCCGAGGAAGCTGCGGGTCATCCATTAAAGCGCTCGGAAGTCTCGAAATACTGGTCGGGCAAAGCGGACGCGTGGGTGAAGGAAAACCGCGGCGCATGGGTCGCTCTGATCGGCGTGAAGCTCCGCAATTTTTGGAACGCATTTCAATACGACGACCTGAGCGAAATCACGCTACTGCGCGAAGCGGGCGTGCTGACGCCTGGGCTCAGCTTTGGCGTGGTCGCTGCGCTGGGCCTTCCCGGAATGCTGATCGCGGCCTGGCGACTACCGCGCGCGCGCTGGGTCGTGGCCGCCGTGCTTCTGCAGATGTGCGCGCTCATGCCGGTCTTCATCACCGAACGCTATCGACTGTGCGCGGTGCCCGGTCTCGTGATCTTTGCGGCTTTCTCGATCGTGGAAATCTGGCGAGCACTCGTCGATGCGCGCTGGCTGGCCGCAGGTGCCATGGTCATCGCGATCGGTGGATCAGCATGGTTTGTCTCCTGGCCTCAGCGAGATCCCGGACTGTGGGCGCTTGATCCCTTTAATACGGGCTTGAAGGAAATGCGCGTCGGCAACCTTGAATTGGCGCAAAAGAAACTCGAAGTCGCCCACCGACTCGTTCCCGACAATGCCGAGATCAACTTCGGACTCGGAAATCTTTGGTTTGCCCGCGCCGACTTTGACCGGGCTCGATCGTCCTACGAGCGCACCATTGAACTCGCCCCGCGCCACACCGGAGCGCTGAACAACCTCGGTCGCCTCGAAGCTGGCCAGAGCCACTTGAGCGTCGCGGAAAAACTACTCGAAACGTCCGCGTCCATTGATCCGACTTCGGTGAAGCCGCTCTACATCCTCGCCGAGGCAAAACTGGCCGCCGGCGATCTCCGCAGCGCACAAGAGATCCTCGCACGCGCCCTCGCGATCCGTCCAAACCAGCCCGATCTGCTGGAGCTTAGGGCACGGATTGAGTCGGCGTTGCCTCGCTAGTCGCGCGGCTTTCCGCGGGCGCAGTGAGGCGATGAAGGACGACGATGTCGCTTGGCAAATCGTCCATTTTCACCAAGCCGAACTTCTTTTGCAGGTGCGCAAAAACCATGGGATACCCATTCCGAAAGCGCAGCTCATCGCGCCCATCCAGCGCGTAATCGTGCATCATCACCCATTGCACTTTAGCTCCCTCGATCTCCGTGAGAATCGCCCGCTCTTCCGGAGGCGTAGCTGGGTAGATGAAGTAGATCTGCTTCGTGGGAGATTTGCGACCGACGTATGGATACATCCCTGGCAAATTGGGAATAAACCAGATGGACTCGTCCGGTTTGGCCAGGTCGCGCGCCAGCTTTTTCGCGGCAATCAGGATCTGGGTGCGTTCGCGAGAATTCACCATCGGATGCCCCGCGACCTCAATCGTAAACAGCGATTTTGCATCCGAGAGAAACTCGAAAGTCGCGCCGTACTGATGGAGGTTTCCGATGAAGCTCGCGACCGTCAAAACGGGCACAAGGAAAAGCCCCGCTCGGCCCAACGTAAAACCAAGCGCGACCACGCCGAGAACCATCGTGGGACCATCATGCGCGAGATGCACCACGTCGGGTCTGGAAAACACGTAGTGGCTGTAGGCCAGCGTGACGCAGAAAGTCGCGATCAGGACGGGGCAACTCTCCCGGCCAGCGCGCCCAAAGAAAACCAGACGCAACGCCGCCAGGGCGAGAAATAGCAATAATAAGACGTAGAAAGTCCCCTCGAAGAACTTCGCCACGTAGGCGATGCCCGTGAAATCCGGAGTGACCAGCCATGGCCACATGACATCCGTAGCGAGGTTGGTTCCTTTCGCCGCCAGTTCGTGCAAACCCGCGATGAAGCTGCCGAAGTAGCCAGGAATCGCGACAAACATGAGTAAGTGCGGAAGATAACCGACGAGCAGCCCCGCGGCCCAGGCGGCGCTTCGCGAGCACCAAGTCCCCCACCCTTTTCCCCAAGCCGCGTAACCGATGAGCAGGCTGAAAACGAAAACATGATACGCGCCGTGATTCCGACCGAAGAAAGCTGAAAGCCCGCCAAACACTCCCACAGCGAAGTGCCGTCTCAGCGCTGGCTTTTCCAGCAGCAACACCCCGGCATAGACCGCGAGGAGCGCGATGGTTTGCTCGAAAAGCTTGTAGCGTGGATGCATCCACGCGCAGAGCATCAGCCCCATGCAGACGAGGAAAAGTGGATGCCGGGAGAACCGCCGTGCGCAGAGCAGGCCGGCGGTCACGCCCAGGATTCCAAACAGGGTGCAGGCCAGTCGCATGGGCACCAGTCCATCGCCCAGCACGTAACTCCACGCGGTCGTCCAGCAGTAGCGCCCCGGATCGTACCCTTGAAAATCCCGCATGGGCACCTGCCCTGCCCGCATCGCATGAGTCCCGTACCAGAGGTAGCCCTCATCCGAAAAATTCACGCCCACATCGCCATCGAGGAAAAACCAGCCGAGCGAAATCACAGCCGCCAAAACGAAAAGCCAAATCACATGGAGATTTTCGCGAAGGCATTGTCGAATTTGAGGCATCATCGGAGGGTGCCACGGCAAGCACCCGCGATGCCAATCGGATTTTCCAGGGATGTCGCAACGGCAGCCGCCCTTCATTTCGCAATCATGCTACAACAAAATCTGGACCATTTCCCCGCAGGTATGTTTCGTGCATTGATCGCCGGTCCAATCGCCTTTGCACGGTTACGCCTCATCAGAAAACCATGAAATATTCCCTGGTCGTTCCCATTTACGGGGACGGCTCACTCGCTGGCGCTTTTTGCGCGAATTTTGAAAAGGTCTTCCAAGATTACCTCGCAACCGAGGACATCTCGGAAAGCGTGGAGCTGATCTTCGTCGATGATGGCAGTCCGGATGATTCGATGCCGCATCTGGTCGAAGTTTGTGGCAGATACCGCTTTGCAAATGCGGTCGGCCTCAGCCGCAACTTCGGCCAGCACATCGCACTCGCGGCGGGATTCGCCCACGCCAAGGGAGAATATGTGGGATCGCTGAATGTGGACATGGAGGATCCTCCCGACCAGATTCCCGTATTGTTAGAGGAATATAAAAAGGGCGACTACGATTTGGTGTTCGGAATTAGGGAGGAACGTCACAGCCCACCGATGGTCAAGCTCACGTCGATCCTTTTCCATTGGGTGCTCAAAAAACTAACCGGATACGAATATCCGTCGAATATTGCCACACTCCGACTCATGAACCGGCGGGTTACTGATGCTTACTTGTGCTTCTGCGAAAAGACGCCGTTTCTCGATGGGCTGCAATTTTGGCTGGGCTTCAAGCGCCACTTCGTCCCCATCACGCACCAGCGTAGAAAGGCGGGAAAATCCAGTTACAATTTCAAGCGTCGCCTCGTCATGGCGACCAACTCGATCATCTCGTTCTCTGATCTACCGCTTCGGATGACCGTTTATGGCGGGATTTTCGTCGCGCTCTGCGGGTTTCTTTATGCCTTGGTAGTTATTTACCAAAAGTTATTCATGGATGTTCAGGCGGGCTTTTCATCAATTGTTTCCATCATTATTTTCCTTGGCGGTGTCCAGATGCTCGTTATCGGTCTCGCGAGCCTTTATATCGGTCGCATTTTGAAGGAGGTTCAAAATCGACCGCTGTATGTCGTGAGAGAAAAGGTGGGTTTCAAAATGGCGACGACGACGGGAAAGTAACCAGCGAAAGTTCCCTCAAACGAGGGAGGCCTTCGACGGCCTCCCGGTAAAAGCACATT
>JANLQB010000109.1:0-5031 GCA_031367565.1 Verrucomicrobiota bacterium | reverse complement strand
TGGCGGCTCGTGTCGGCGGTGAAAACGAGGCCATCCGCGACGGCGACGGTGGACATGGTGTGACGATCGAGCGGATACGTCCAAATCGTCGCGTTACTGGTGATGTCGCCCTCGCCGGTCGTGCGGATGCACTTCAGCCATGCCTCATTTTTTCCCCAAAACACATCGCCCCCGCCGCTGATGAACAGCCGGTCGCCAAGCACGACGGGCATTCCGTAGATGTTACTCGGCCCCTGCTGGCGATTGTTGAGAAAGCGGTGCGGGTCCTCTTTCGGCGACGTTGGATCGGGGTCGAAACGCCAGATGGTTTTTAGCTTCGCAACTTCACCTTCAGGCGGCGCTTTTGCGATTGGCTCGAAGGCGCGCACGATGCCGTCCCCTCCGCAAAAGAAGATCACCTCGCGGTCGCCGATTTTGCCGAGCGACGGCGACGACCACGTCGCGTGGAAAATATTCGGCGCGATCTTTTCGTCATCTCGCGCCACGAAACGGCCCGTCTTTTTCTCGATCACAACGAGACTCGGCGCGTCGGGCGTTCGGATCACTTTGTGCGAATTATCCACGCCCGTGCTCGTGTTCACGTAAAGAAAATCGCCGTGGATGAGGATCGAGCTGTGCGCTCCATCGTGCGGCCAGATGCCCGCCTGCGACGGCAGATCGAACATCCATAAAATATCCGCGTCGAGCGGCCCCGATTCATCCGGTGCCACGCCCGCCTCCGCCAGCACTGGCGTGAAAGCGGGCGGCGCGGCAACGTGCGGCACGCGATGCCGCGCTTCGTCTTTGAACGGTCCATCGTTCCCGTTCGCCATGCCGCGCACATCGAGGCACATCACCTCGTGGCGATTCGTCACCATGTAAACGCGATCGCCTTCCACGGTGGCGGGCGAGGACATGCCTTCCTCGGGCCAGTCGAAATACGTGTCCTCATCGCGCTTTGGCACGACGAGCTGCCAGAGCAAGTGCCCGTCTTTCTCATCGAGACACATCAACACTCCGCGATCTCCCGTCTGCTTCGGATCGCGCGGCGCTCCGTTGTTCGTGCCGATGTAAACGCGGCCACCCGCCACGATCGGCGTCGAGTGCGTATGCGTCCCGATCGGCACGCTCCACTTCACATTCCGGCCCGTTTCGAGATCAAAGGAATCGGGCAAACCTTTCTCTTCCGAGACCATGTTTCGCGTCCATGCCTGTCCCCATTGCGGTTGATCGGCGGCGTCGAGATGCGTGAACGCGAGCAGGCTTAAACACAGCGCGCCACCGCGGCGGAAGATTAGTGGGGAAGTCATCGCAACAGGAATGCCGCAGCGATTTGCGCGCGGCCAGCCGATTCGCAGCGCGACGATTTACGGCACCGCCGTATTCACGAGCCTTTGCACGAGCGCTTCCCACGTCACGATCCCGACGGGCGGTGCGCCGGCCTCGACGACCGCGGCGAGCGTGCTGCGCGCGGCCCGGAGTTTTCGCAGGACGCGGTAGGCGGGATCGTTCGGTGCGACCTTCACGATGCGGCGCTGATAAGTCTCCACGATGCCGTAACGCTGCCCGTCGAGCGCGATATCGACCACGTTCACGAGCCCCACGATCTCCCCCGTTTCCGACAAGACCGGCCAGCGGTCGATGTGCGTGGCGGTGCTGCGCGCGATCAGCTCTGAAACCGACGACCGCGCGTAAATCGCCTCTACATTTCGCATCGGCACCATCACGTCCTTCGCCACGATCGAGCGGAAATCCACGACGTTGTGAATCATCTGCCTTTCGTCGGGCGTGAGCGTGCCTTCGTGTTCACTTTGGATCGTCAGGTATTTGAAATCCTCACGGGCAGCAAAGAGCTTCGTGCGCTCGGGAGGGCGGCGTCCGAAGACTGTGCGAAAAAGAGCCTCCCCGACAAAATGGAGCGGCGTGAGAAGCAAGTCCGCGAGTTCCAGCGGCCCGGCGAGCAGCGCGAGCGCGCGATAGGGGAAACGGCGGAAGAGTGCCTTGGGCAGGAGTTCCACGCCGAGCAAATAGATAGGCAGCGCGACGAGACCCGCGATGACGTAGCCCATCGAGCCGTAGATTTTCGCGAGCGCCTGCGTCGTCAGGGTCAGGGCGAAAATGTTGGCGAGATTCGTGACGACGATGACCGTGATCAGCAGGCGACCGGGCCGCGCGAGCAAGCGGTTCAGCTTTCTCGCGGCGCGATCTCCGAGCTTGAGGTGATGCTTCAAGCGCACGCGATTCACGGAAAGGATGCCGGCCTCGACTCCCGAAAAGATGAACGAGACGAGCACGCATGCGGCGATCGCGAGCCAGATCATTCCTCCTCCTCCTCGGGATTTTCCGTCACGGGTTGCTCGATCAACACCTCCTCGATGCGCTTCCGCGAAGTGCGCCGCACCGTCAACGTCAGCTCCCCGATTTCCAAACGCGTGCCGGGTCGCGGCAGCGAGCCGAGCCGGTTGAAAATGAAGCCGCCGATCGTGTCGATGCCTTCCTCTTCCAGCTCGGAGTGCAGTATTTCGTTGAGGTCGTCGAGCCGCGCGGAGCCATTTGCCAGCAGCTTCCCATCGCCGATCGTCTCCAGATACAGCACCCGCTCCGCGACCGGCACCGCGTCGCTGATGATCTCCTCGACGATGTCCGCCAGCGTCACGATCCCCTCGATGCCACCATGTTCATCCACCACAAACGCGAGGCCCTGCGGATGCGAAAGAAAACTGCGCAACAGGTCGATCGCCTTCATCGTCTCCGCGACGAAAGATGGCGGCGTGAGCCGTTCCTGATACGGCACCGCGGGATCGAGCAGGAATTGCGGCACATCCAGCACGCCGAGGATGTCGTCCGGCGTTTCGCCATAAATCGGCACGCGGCGATGCCGTCGCGCGCGCAGCTTTGGGATGAGTTCCGCGTGCGAAAGATCGTCCGGCAAGGCAAAGGAATCGACCCGCGGCGTCATACAATCCTTCGCCGTCTTATCGCCGAGCTTGATGATCTCCTGGATCATCTCGCTCTCGCTCTCGTGCAGCGTCCCCTCCTCCGCACTCAGCTCCACGAGCGTCTCCAGCTCATCTTCGCTCAGGAAGGGCGCGGGCAGGACCGAGTCCGGGGTGATCGCATCCGCCATCCGCTCGCTGATGCGCTGCAGCGTGCGTGCGATCGGATCCACGACCGGCATGATCACCCGCATCACCCGTACGCCCAGCCGCGCGAAGCGAAAGCAATCCGCCAGCGCGAGCAGCTTCGGCACAAGATCGCAGACGAAAACGATCAGCGCAAAAATCAGCAACGCCGCGACCCAAAACGGCACCGCCGTCTCCACCCGCGTGCGCAGCAGCCACAGGCAAAGAAGGATCAGTGGCAGATTCACCAGGGAATCCGCGAGCAGGATCGCGCTCAGGAGGCGGCGCGGATTCTCCATGACCTTTGCGAGCATGTGGCCGAACTTTTCGCTCTTCTTTTTCAGCCGGTCGAGATCCTGCGGTTGGAGCGAGAAGAGCGCCGTCTCGATCGCGGAAAACAACGCGGAGCTGGCGATCAGGACGACGAGGAGAAATCCGATCGCGATGAGAGGCCCGGGCGGCATCAGGATGCTGCCGCGAAAACGGACGCCTTCATTTTCAAACGCTGCTTGTCTTGCACAAGGTCGGCATAGATAGATTCGCCGCGCCTCACACGCGATGAAAAAAAGCGACCGCATCTCCGCCTACGTCGAGACCCTCGGTGCCGGATCGAGCCCCGACTTCAACCCGCACTACACGGGCTTTTTCACCTGCTTCAATCGCGGCGAATACTACGAAGCGCACGATGTCCTCGAACAGCTCTGGCTGCGCACGGAAGGTCCCGACCACGCCTTCTTCAAAGGCCTCATCCAGATCGCCGGTGCCTTCGTTCATTTGCAAAAACAACATCTCCGGCCCGAACACCCCAAAGATGGACGCCGCCTCCGCCCCGCCGCGCGCCTCTTCGCGCTCGGCGTAAAAAACATCGCGCCCTTTGCCCCCGCGCATCATCGCCTCGACATCGCAGCCCTCATCGCCCTCTGCGAATCGCACGCCGCCGAACTCATCCACGCGGATTTCACCCGCAATCCCTGGTCGCCCGGGCACCTCCCGCACCTCGCACTTTCCCGATAGCCCCGCGCACACCCCGACTACGGAGTCGGCGGCACCGGCGGCACCGGCGGGACCGGTGGCACCTCCGGCGGAGCCGATGCCCCATCGCGGATATAGCTCATATCGAAGTAGTCCTCGATCTTCGTCGGCACGAGCACGAACTTTTCCATCAGCCGCCCCAGATTCTGATACATCACATTCGCCGACGCGATCCGCTGCGCCTCCACCGCCGTGCTCGCCGTATTCGCCGCCCCTTCCTGCCCCTGCTGCGCATCCCGCAGCACCTTGATCTCCCCGTGGTAAGTCCCCACCGTCGTCGAAAGGGTCGCCAGCCTTTTTTCCCGTGCCGGTGCCGCTGCAAAGTGGCACACGATGAGAAGAGGCGGCCACCATTGAGCGATTGCCCGCAGACATTCAGCGATGAGCGGAAGAAGTGCGGAAGAAGTGCAGGAGGGGTGTTTGGGCGGCGGGGCTTGGCTGGCCGGGGTGGTTTGGTTTGTCCGCGGCGCGGGGATCGAAGACGGGGAATCCACCATGCCGATGGCGGTGACGGGATGGCCGCCGGGGAAATCCCGCGGGGCATCCCGGCGGCGCGATTTTCACCGGGGAGGCCCCGGCATCGATCCCGCTTCGGGGAGGTCTTTCAAAAAATCCCCGTCGGGCATGGCGACGGTGGCATGGCTTTTCGCCCGATTTGCTGCGGGCTGCGGGGGGCCGACGGGGGCTTAAGTCTGCGATTCGCCTGGGCTGTCGGGCTGGGGTCCGCTGCCGACGACGGGAGGGGGGAAGGTGGCTAGTTTGGCGCGGATGATTTCGGCGCGGAGGGTGTCGCGTTCGTCGGCGGCGAGCTTTTGTTGGGAGCCTTTTTGGAGGTGGGCGGGCTGGGTTTCCATGAACAGCTCGTCGATGGGGATGCGGCAGTCTTCGGGGAAGAAGC
>JANLQB010000997.1:0-3416 GCA_031367565.1 Verrucomicrobiota bacterium | reverse complement strand
TCGATCTATCTCGGGGAATGGCACTCATCTTGCACGCACCCGAGACGCGCGGGAGTCCGCTGCCCGACTTAAAATGCCCATCCAAACTTCAGACGAAACGTCGAAGGCCTCGATCCAAGGAGACTTCGTCTTCGATCGCGCTCTGCTCGATTGCTTTCCCACGATGGTGTGGTGCTCGGATCACGGCGGGAACTGCATTTACTACAACGGCGCGCTCAAGG
Organism: Verrucomicrobiota bacterium; assembly: GCA_031367565.1. Taxonomy (GTDB): domain Bacteria; phylum Verrucomicrobiota; class Verrucomicrobiia; order Chthoniobacterales; family Chthoniobacteraceae; genus JANLQB01. The sequence goes on along the minus strand of JANLQB010000997.1, from coordinate 3,195 downwards.
AATTCACGGGCAACAATCTGCCGACCAATTTCACCGCAGGCTGGCTCGGCGCGATCCATCCGGAGGATCGGGGAAAATGTGCGCAGGCGTTGAAGCAGGCGGTCGCGGCGAAAGAGCCGCTGCAAATGGAGTATCGGTTGCGTCATCACGACGGCGAATATCGCTGGGTCTTTGATCGGAGCCGTCCGATCGAGACCGACGGTAAATTTTTGGGCTTCGTCGGATTCTGTTTGGACGTGACCGAACGACGCGACATGGATGCGAGCCGGCGCGACATGGAGGAACAAGTGCGTCTGCTCACCCTCGCCACGCGCGACATGGTGTGGAGCTGGGATGCGCGGACGGGGCGCGTCATTCACAACACGGCTTTTTCCGACGTGCTCGGCGAGGTGCCCGGTTCGCTCGCGCCGACGCTGGAATGGTGGAAACAGCGCGTGCATGCCGAGGATCGCGAGCGCGCCGTCGGTGCATTCGAGCGGGCGCTCCGCGCTGAGGCAAACGACGTGACGAGCGAGTACCGCATCCGCCGCCGCAATGGCACCTGGATCAGCGTGGATGACCGCGCGTGCATCGTCCGCGATGGCGATGGAAAAGTGCAGCGCGTGCTCGGAGCGATGCGCGATATTTCTTTACGGAAAGCAGCGGAGCAGGAGCGCGAACGCTTTGTGCGCATCCTGGAAGCGACGACCGATGTCGTGGCGATGGCACACCCGAACGGCGAAATCCTGCACCTCAACGCCGCTGGCCGGAAGCTGCTCGGCTGGCCGCTCACGGGACCGCTGCGGCAATACAATCTGAGCCAATGCCATCCCGATTGGGCGAACGAAATCGTTTTCAAAGAAGGCATTCCCACCGCGATCGAGGAAGGCGCGTGGAACGGCGAGACGGCGCTCCAGGCCACGGATGGCCACGAGATTCCCGTGCTCCAGCTCGTGCTCGCGCATCCGGGCGCGGATGGCCGCGTGGAATTCATCTCCACGATCCTGCGCGACATCAGCGAGCGAAAACGCGCGGAGATTGCGCGCATCGAGGAATCGAATCGCAATGACGCCGCGATCCGCTCCAGCCGGCAACTGCTCTTCGACTGGAATTCCTTCAGCGGCGACGTGATCTACTCCGGCGACCTGAATCATTTCTTTGGCTACAACGCGGGAGAAATGGCGGGAGGCCTCGAGCGTTTGCGCCAGCTCATTCATCTTGATGACCTGCCCGCGTTCGACGACGAAATCTCGCGCGTCACCGCGAGCCGCGATCCATTTCGCCTCGTCTTCCGCGTCGCGCGGAAAGATGGGCGCGAAGTCGTCATCGACGCGAAGGGTCACTTCTTCCTCGATCGCCGCGGACACATCGGGCGCATGGTCGGATTTTTCGCGGACATCACCATGGAGCGGCAGGCGCAGGATGCCCTGGAACTCGCGCACGAGCGACTCGAGCAGCGCGTCGTCGAGCGCACCGCAGAACTCGCGCGCGCCAATACCGTCATTCACGACCGCGCGCTTCAGCAGGAAGCCGTCGCCCGGCTCGGCCAGCGCGCGCTCATCGGCATCACCCGCGCCGAGCTTTTTAACGAAGTCGCCGCCGCCGTGAAGGAGACGCTGAACGTCGAAGTGTGCAGCCTCCTGGAACTCTCCGAGGATCGCGCTCATCTCGTCATCGTCGGCAGCGCCGGCTGGTCGGACGCGTCCATCCACAATCAACTCCCCATCGGCCCCCTCTCGCAATCCGGCTACACGCTGCTGCTCCGCGAGCCCGTCATCTCCGCTGACCTCGCAGAAGAAACGCGCTTCACCGTTTCCGACGCTGCAAAATCCATCAACGCGCGCAGCGGCCTCAGCGTCGTCGTGCAAACCTCGGGCACTCCGTTCGGCGTGCTCTGTACCATGTCGAGCGAGCCGCGCCGCTTCACGCAGGAGGACGTGCATTTTCTCCAAACCATCGCCAACGTTTTGACGAGCGCGATCAATCGCCAGCGCGCCGAGGAAAGCATCCGCCTCGCGCAAGGGCAGGCCGAAAGCGCGAATCGCGCGAAGAGCGAATTCCTCTCGCGCATGAGCCACGAGCTCCGCACCCCGCTGAACGCCATCATCGGCTTCACCCAGCTCCTCGAAATGGAGCAACTCTCCGCGAACCAAACCGAAAGCGTCTCCCATATCGCTCGCGGCGGCGAGCACCTCCTCGCGCTCATCAACCAAGTCCTCGACATCGCCCACATCGACACCGGGCGCATGACCCTCACCATCGAAAACGTGGAAGTCGCAGCCTCTTTCCGTGAATCCGCCGAACTCATCCAACCGCTCGCCGACCGCTACGGCATCCGCCTTTCCCTCGACCTCGGAAAAGACGGAGAAATCTGCGTCAAAGCCGACCGCCAGCGCCTCCAGCAGGTCTTCATGAACCTGCTCTCCAACGCGGTGAAATACAACCAGCCGGAAGGCACCGTCAGCGTCACCGCCGAAGTCCGCGATGAACGCGTGCTGATTAAAATTCGCGACACCGGCATCGGCATTCCCGCGGAAAAAATGAGCCGCCTCTTCGTCCCCTTCGAGCGCCTCGGTGCCGAGCAAACCCCGATCGACGGCACCGGCATCGGCCTCGCGCTCGCCCAGCGTATCGTCATCTCAAACGCCGGCCTGCTCACCGTCGAAAGCGTCGTCGGAGCAGGCAGCACCTTCACCGTCGATCTCCCATCCGTCGCCCGCGAAACCCAGATCCCTGCAACGCCGGACCTCCCCGCCGAGCCCAAGCCGCCCCAGACCGGACCTCACAAAACCGTCCTCTACATCGAAGATCAGGACATGAATCTCCGTCTCGTCGAGCGAATCCTGAAACGCCAGCCCGAGCTCAAACTTATCTCCGCCATGCAAGGCAGCCTTGGCATCGACCTCGCCCGCGAACACCAGCCCGACGCCATCCTCCTCGACCTAAACCTTCCCGACATGAGCGGCGACGAAGTCCTCCGCCGCCTCAAGCTCGACGAAGCCCTGCGCGACATCCCCGTCATCATGGTCAGCGCCGACGCCCTCGGCGACCGCATCGCCCAGCTCATGGCGCAAGGCGCGCACAGCTACATCACCAAACCCTACAAGGTGGCTGACTTTCTACGAACCCTCAACGAAACGCTCGAAGCCTTTCCCCGATAAATCCCCCGGAAATCCCGCTTGCCGCGCGGGACTTTTGTGACATCGTTCCCGCCCG
>JANLQB010000979.1:0-8359 GCA_031367565.1 Verrucomicrobiota bacterium | reverse complement strand
GAAGGACACGGACGGCGATGGATTCGACGATGGGTTCGAGGTTTCAACCGGATTCAGCCCCACGTCCGTGGCGAGCACGCCCGATGCGTTATCGAGCATCCGCACGGCTGCCGAGTATCGCTTCAACGCCGCATTCGGAATCAGCTACCGCATCGAAGCGTCCACCGATTTCACGAACTGGACGACGATCGAGACGAACCTCATCGGTGCGGGCGGCGTGATGACCCGCTTCTATTCCATCGAAGGCCAGCCCAGGCGCTTCTTCCGTTCGCGACGGAATTGACGGCGGGCCAAGCGTGTCGATTTTGCTTCTTCCGCGCGAGCAGACTATCGCGCTATGGCAGAAAGCGTGGGATGAATTCTTCCGGTGTGATGGGCTGGGGCTGGTAGCCGGAATTTCGCAAGGCCTCAAAGTGTCGGTCTTCGGTGACGATGTAATCTGCGGCAGCGGTGATGGCACAGTCGGCGCTGGTGGCGAGCGCGCGGAAACTCATCACCTCGAGCGCAAACTCCCGGCCATACATCGCGTCAGCGACTTCCTCGTATTTCAGCAGGATCGGGTCGAGACGGCGAGTTCGATGTGGCCATCCATCAGCGCCAAGGCGATGGCGCGGAAAGGCGAACGCCAAAAAAGCTGTCATCTTGAGCGAAGCCGAAAGACCTCTCGCATCTCCAGAGGGCGAAGTCGGCGGCGGTGGGGAAGAGTGAGAGGTGTTTCGGCTTCGCTCAACATGACAGCTTTTTGGATTTTCATTTTGCCATGCCCACTCCGGCCCGCCGCCGCGCCCGGACTTCCGCGATGATTTACGGAAGGCGATCCATCACGCCCTTTTCGCGCATTTCATCCGTCAGCGTGTCGAGCCGGTCGAGCGATTGCTCCATGCGCATGCGCAGAATGACGCGGTGGACGGTTTCGAGTTCCACCTCGTCGAGCGTATCCACCGTCCGATGCAAAAGCGGACGGAGTTCATCGGGCGATATCAGGGCTGGCGTGCTCATGCCTGGATTTATATGCGGCTTACCATGAACTTGCCACGGGGTTTGCCACACCCTGCCGAGAGGGTCCGGCTTTAGCCGCCGGCCGAGCCTTCGCCGCCGGGCTTCGTCATCGCGATGGGGTCGAGGGCTTTCGCCAGTTCGTCCTCTGGCATGATTTGGCGGTCGCGGCAGATTTGGCGGACGGTCTGGCCAGTCTTGGCGCTTTCCTTGGCGATTTCGGCGGCTTGGTCGTAGCCGATGATCGGCGCGAGCGAGGTGACTAACGCCATGCTGAGTTCGACGAGTTCGTTGCAACGCGGAATGTTCGCCTGGATGCCGCTCACGCACTTCTGGTCGAAGATGACGACGACACTGGCCAGGAGGCGGAGCGACTCCAGCAGGCTTTCGGCGAGCGCGGGCATCATGGTGTTCAACTCGAAGTTTCCATTGGCCGCGCAGAAGGTGGCGGTCGCGTCGTTGCCGATGATGCGGGCGCAGACCTGCATCACGCTCTCGCAGATGACGGGGTTCACTTTCCCCGGCATGATTGAGCTGCCAGGTTGCGTCTCGGGGAGAAGGATTTCGCCGATGCCGCAGCGCGGGCCGGAGGCGAGCCAGCGGATGTCGTTGGCGATTTTGAAAAGGGAAACGGCGATCGTTTTGATGAGGCCGCTGGCGTGGATGAGGCCGTCCTTCGCGGACTGCGCCTCGAAATGATCGCGAGCTTCCCGCCACGCGATGCCGGTGTGATTTTCCAAATGGCGCATGACGATGCCGGAAAAATCCGGGTGGCAATTCAGCCCGGTGCCGACGGCGGTGCCGCCGAGCGGAAGCTCTTCGATCGCGGCGATGGCGTTCTGCGCGCGGGCGATGGAGTGCTCGATCTGTTTGGCGTAGCCGCCAAATTCCTGACCGAGCCGGACGGGCGTGGCGTCCATGAGATGCGTGCGGCCGATCTTGATCACGTCCCAAAATTCGAGGCTCTTTTTCGCGAAGGTGGCGTGCAGTTGCTCCAGCGCGGGGATGACGAATTTGCGGAGTCTTTCGCCGACGGCGACGTGGATCGCGGTGGGGATCACGTCGTTGGAGGACTGGCCCATGTTTACGTGGTCGTTGGGGTGGACGGGATCCTTCGAGCCGATGGGTTTTCCGGCGAGCTGGCAGCAACGATTCGAGATGACCTCGTTGATGTTCATGTTCGTCGAAGTGCCGGAGCCGGTCTGGTAGATGTCGATCGGGAAATGCGCGTCGAGCGTGCCGTCGATGACTTCCTGCGCGGCTTTCGCGATCAGCGCGGCTTTGTCTTCATCGAGTTTGCCGAGTTCGAGATTGGCTTCCGCCGCAGACCATTTGATGAGGCCGAGCGCGCGGATGAATTCGCGCCCGAAGCCGTGGCCGGAGACGGGGAAATTGAGGACGGCGCGTTGCGTGGAAGCTCCGTAAAGAGCGTTGGCGGGAACTTCCATGGTGCCCATGGAATCTTTTTCGGTGCGTGTTTCTGACATAAGAGGACCGTCAGGATGAAAGGCGCGCGCGGCCTTGAAAAGAGGAAACCCGCGGAATGTGTTCGGCGGCCGCACGCCGCAGCCGTCAGTGCCGGTCCGCGCCGTTCAGCACATGGCCGTTCGTCGAACGGTGGCCATTGTGATGATGACCATTGCTGCCATTGCTGTGGCCATTTTTTGCCACGGCGTGACCATTCGTCATGCGCCAAAATTTCGTGATGAACATCGGCGGCAAATTCTGGAGGCAGTATTCGCTCTCAGCCCTCGCGAAGTGATCGCAATGGCCGCGTTCGCGCAGCTCATTCGTGACCTGATAAATGATAAACGCCGAGTGAGGCTCGGGCGCGAGGACATCGAAAGTATGGCGAAGCAGCTCGCGCTTTTTTGCGGGCTCTAAAATCGAAAACGGGATTCCGGAAACGACGTAGTCGCAGTAGCGCAATCCGCGCGCGGCGAGTTCCTCGGCGAGCCGGGCCGCGTCGGTATTCAGGACGATGATGCGACGATTCCCGGCGAATTGCGCCGTGAGATGCGCGGCAAGTTCGGGGTCCAGCTCGAAAAGGAGCAGCGTCGATTCCGGGTGCATGTTCCGCACGATTTCGCGCGTGTGACAGCCTTCGCCGGGTCCGAATTCCGCAATCACACGCGGCTGGGAAAAATCCATCTTTTTAGAAACCCGCCGGATCATCGTCCGCGAACTTGGGATGATGGAGGCGACCTGAAAAGGCCGGCGGAGGAATCGCTTCAGAAAAAGTGCGCTCATTAAATGGGTAGCCGGACGGTGAAGGCGCAGACTGTAGGGGCCGCGAACGGATTGGCAAGCGCACGCTGCGATGGATTTTTCACAAATTACAGAACAAAGATTCTTGTTGATTGTGGTAGCTCGTCAGACCGGAGGTGAAAATGGGGAAGCCAGTTCTCGCGCCTAGGTTGTAAGAAAAAGAGGAAGAAAAGAGGTGAGCTTCGATCACTATCTCATGTGGGGATTTTAGGACTGATTTCGGCGTTACGCTGGGAGAAAAAATAGTCTCCATGCAAAAAGAGGCTTTGTAGAATCATGGGAACCCACTATGACGCTCATCTCGTTAAAAACTTGTGTAGTAGAAAGAAAACTTTCCACTTCCCAAACATCCCCACTTAGTATTTATAGAAAACCGTGAGCACCGAAACCCCCATACACAACTTGATGACCGTCAAGGAGACTGCGGAATATCTCCGTATTCCACTTCCGACGGTTTATTACCTCGTTCAGCGCGGGCAATTGCCTGCCATCCAAATCGGCGGTCGCTGGCGGGTCAAACGCGACGCACTCGATCGGGACGTCCTGCGCGAAGCGGAACAAGGTCAGCCCACCGTGCTCGTCGTCGATGATGACGAGGGTGTACAGGCTATGTTCAAACTCTTCCTGAAAAAAACCGGATTCAGCCGCCTCGTCGTCGGCACCGGCAAGGAGGCAATCGCCGCGCTCCAAAAGCAAAAGTTCGACTTATGCTTCCTCGACCTCGCACTTCCCGACATCTCGGGTGATGAAATTTACGTCGAAGCCAAAAAGATCGATTCCGAATTACCCATCGTCATCGTCACCGCCCACGCGGACAGCGAGATGATGAACAACATCATGAAACACGGCCCCGTGACCGTGCTGCGGAAGCCGCTCAAGGCAGGCGACCTCGAAGAGACGATGCGCCATCTCGGCCGCAAGACCGCCAGCAAATCGACCAAGACCGCGTAAGTCTTTTTTAACGCTCATCCTCTACTGGCGAAGCCGGCTCACAAAGCCGGCTTTGCTTTGTACCAAGGCGTCGCCTGTTCGTAAGCGTCCGCGATTTGCAACAACTGCGCTTCCTCGAACGGCTTGCCGAGGAGCTGCAATCCGATCGGAAGCTTCTTCCCTTCGATGTCGGCAAAACCGCACGGAATGCTGATTCCGCAGATGCCCGCGAGATTTGCGGCGATCGTGAAAATATCCGCGAGATACATTTTCAGCGGATCATCGCTGCGATCGCCGACTTTGAAGGCGACTTCTGGCGAGGTCGGACAAATGATCGCGTCCACTTTTTCAAACGCGCGCGAGAAGTCGTCGCGGATCAGCGTTCGCACTTTCTGCGCACGCAGGTAGTAGGCATCGTAGTAGCCGCTCGAAAGCACGTACGTCCCGAGAATGATTCGCCGCTTTACCTCTGGCCCAAATCCCTCTTCACGCGTCCGGCAATATTGATCGAGCAACCCGGTCGCATTCCGCGCCCGGTGGCCGTAACGCACCCCATCGAACCGCGCCAGATTTGCCGACGCCTCCGCCGTCGCCACGATGTAATACACGCCGACCGCGTGCTCCGTATTCGGCAGCGATACCTCGACGATCTCCGCTCCAAGCTCCTCGTATTTTTTCACCGCCGCGCGCACCGCCCCATCCACCTGCGGATCAATCCCGTCGATGAAATATTCCCGTGGCATTCCGAGCTTCACGCCACGCAAATCGCGGCCAAGCAGCGACGTAAAATCCGGCACCGCCGCATCCAGACTCGTGGAATCCTGCGGATCGCGTCCTGAGATCGCATTCAGCACCAGCGCTGAGTCGCGCACCGTTTTCGTAAACGGCCCGATCTGATCTAGCGACGACGCAAACGCCACCAGCCCGAACCGCGACACGCGTCCGTAACTCGGCTTCATCCCCACACATCCGCACAACGCCGCCGGCTGCCGAATCGAACCGCCAGTATCCGAACCCAGCGCCGCAAACGCTGCATCCGCGGCGACCACTGCCGCCGAACCGCCGCTCGAACCACCCGGAATCCGCGTCGTATCCCACGGATTCAGCGTCGGAAAAAAGGACGAGTTTTCCGTCGAGGAACCCATCGCGAATTCATCCATGTTTGCCCGCCCAAACGGAATCGCCCCCGCAGCCCGCAGCCTCGCGATCACCGTCGCATCGTAGCTCGCCGTGTAGCCGCGCAGAATCTGCGAGCCGCAAGTGCAGGGCTCGCCTTTCACATTGATGACATCCTTGATCGCCACCGGCACACCCCCGAGCGGCAGCGAAACATCCGCCGTTTCCGCCGCCCGCTGCGCCACCGCGAGGTCGCGCGAAATATAGCCGTGGATCAGCGGATCGACCCGCGCGATCCGCGCCTCCAGCGCCGCCAGCACTTCCGTCGGCGATACTTCCTTCGCGCGCAGTCGCGCCTGCAAATCCGTGATCGAGAGAGCCGTGATGTCCATGTCCTTATTCGATGACTTTCGGAACGATGAACAATCCGTTCGCCTGCCGCGGCGCATTTGCCAGAGCCACTTCCTGGGTGAAGCCCGGTCTCGATTCGTCTTTGCGGAACACATTGAACACCGCGTTTGCATGCGCCGTCGGCTCCACGCCCTCGACATTCACCTGCTCCAGCTTTTCCACATACTGAAGCACCTGCGAAAGCTGCGACTGGAATTTGGAGATTTCCTCCTCGCTCAAATGCAGGCGCGCAAGTTTCGCGGTGTAACGGACATCAAATTTGGCACTCATTGGGACGCCTAGTAGAAAGGAAAACACCCCGCCTGCAAAACGCTTTTCACAAAATCCACTGGCGTTTGCAAACGGGAGCGCCGCGGGCCATCGACCCCGCCAAAAAGCCGCTTCACCATCATCGAATGATGCCTTACACCAAAACCGTCGTCGCCCTCGCCCCTTCGGAGCTATTTTCTTTCCAACAAAGTCTCCCCCAACCTCCCAGCCAGCCGAATTTCCGGGGGGAAACGGCAGCCCACCGCTGCTGAAAAAACGGTGGAGGCCGCACTTGGATCGTGCGGTCTCCATCCGTTTCCGCAAAAATTTTCACCAGTTCTGCGTCGTCGCTTTTCCAGCCGAAGCCTTCACCGCGCCGAAACCACTTCCTTCCACGCGGAATTGCGGAGGCACCGCCAGTCCATCGAACACGATTGCACCCGCCAGCCGGTCCGCGCCATCGCGTGGAAAAATCGCCGCAAACGCCGCATTCGGAACGGGCGGTGCGGCGTAATCCGGCCCCGTTTCCACAGGCGGCACCGCCTTCGCTGCCGCAGCGATCTGCGCGTCTGCCGCCTTCTGCTGCGCGGGAGAAATTTTCGTCTTCAGCGCATCACGCCGCTTCGCCGCTTCTTCGTGCGGTGCATCCGCAGCGAGCGAAAAAAGCACGAACGCATCCGCCAATTTTCCGGCCATTTCCGCCGCCTCGCCCGCGAGGAATTGCCCTACCGGATGCCCCGCCTTTGCCGCTGCCGTCACCGCTTTCGCCATCACCGCATGGTCTAAAAGGCCCGCGTTTAGCGCTGCCGCGATCGACCCCGCCGATGCCGCCTTGCCCAGCCACTCCGCCCCGGCCTTCTCATTTTTTTCCACGCCCACGCCTTTCAGCAGCCGCACGCCGTAGTCATTCATCGCCGGTGCGTAACCGAGATCGGCGGCAGACTTCACCAGCGCCGTCGCCGCCTTCGCATCCATCATCCGCGCCGCCGCCAGCATCGATGGCGGATGCTTCTGCCCCGCCCCTTTTTTGAACCACTCCAGCGCCGCCTTCTCATCCCGCGCACCTGCCTCGCCTGTCGCCGCATAATTCCCCATCCGATACTGAGCCACCGCCAGCCCGCTCTCCGCCGCACCATTGAAATAGAAAACTGTCTGATCCCGATCCGGCTTCCCCGCGCTCAGCGCACCCGCTTCCGCGAGCCGCGCCAGATCGTAAGCCGCCGGCCCATATCCCGCCTGCGCCGCCGCCTCCAAAAGCTCCCGCGCTTTCACCAGCGAGGCCCCTTTGATTTTCCCCGCGCCATGCAACCGCGCGAGCAACCACCGCGCTTGATCGCTGTTCTCGTCCACCGCTTTCGCGAGCAATCCCACCGCGACCTCGATCTTCCCAGCCGCAGCCGCGTCGATCGCTTTTCCAACTTCCGGCGGCTCCGCTGCGCGGGAAAAAAGCGGGCTCGATCCCAATGCGAGAGCGAGCAGGAAGGCGGGATAAATTTGAAATTTCATGGCGAGGTTTTGAGTTTGATATGCGTGCCGGAAAACTTCTCTTCCGAAGTTTTTCCATTCGGCCAGCGCACTGAGATTTTCCCCTCCTGCACTCCCGTGCCAAGCCCAAACCACAATAGCGGCGGCCCCTGCGAGCCGCAGCCACCTCCGATCGAAAACTCCGCCGTCTGCGCCGAAATCCCCGCGCATTGCACCGTCACCCGAGCCCCCGCCGCGCCTGCTGGCAACTCCACCCGCAGCATCGCGCGCCCGTCGTGTTTTCCGCTGTTCGTGAACGCGCTCACCGGCTTGCCATTCACGCCGACCGCGAGGTCCGGCCAGTCATCGCCATCGAGATCCGCGAGCACCACCGCCCGACCATCGCCCGGCTCCACGATCCCGCTCCGTAAAGGCTCCACCGGCGCGAACCCGCCTTTTCCATGACCGAGCAAAAGCACGCTGATTCCGCCGTCAAAGCGCGGCAGTTCGGAATGCGTCGCCCCCTGATTTTGCGCGACGAAAATGTCTGCGTTCCCGTCCCCATCCACATCGCTGCAAACGACGCCAAACCCTGGCGCAAACTGCGCGCGCAGATCGAGCGGCGTGAACGTGAACGTCGGCTCACCACTCGCATCCGGCCCGTTGTTGATGAACACGCCCGACTCGAAAGTATCCGCCTCAAACTTCTGCGCCGCTGCCAGCGCCTTCGCCGAATAAATCTCCTCCAGCCCCGCCGACGCATACGCCTTATGCGTGCGGAACAGCGTCTTCAATTCCGGCATCTCCATCGCTGCCACATTCAGCCCGCGCCGCGGCAACATCCGTTCGCCCTCGTATTGCGCCTCCACGATCTTCGGCAGCCCGCCGTCGAAAAACTGCCCGTAAAAAAGCACGCCCGGATACT
>JANLQB010000486.1:0-1649 GCA_031367565.1 Verrucomicrobiota bacterium | reverse complement strand
GCGGTTCGCCGCGTTCCGTCGCGAGCAAAATGTCCGCGGTTGGTTTTGGTTTCGTCGCGTTGTAGCCGAGCAGCAGCGGGGACTGCGTCCAGTCGAGTCCGGCGATGAGCGGACTCGCGCGGACAGGCACGGCGAGAAACTGCTCTTCGACGAGGCTCGATTGCGCGACCTTCATCGTCTCGGTGCTGAAAATTTGCGGCAGCGTGGTGGCGTCGCTCGTGAGGTAAAAGCGGCCGTTTCCGCGCTCAGCGAGCTGGCGGAGAAACGCGGTGTCCTTATCTGCCTCGAGCCCCAGCGCGACGACCGATGTCGTGATCTTCGACGCAAGCATCGCCGACGCGAAATCGAGCGAAGATCCGCCGCCGCGCGCGCCGTCGCCCATCTCGCCGCCGTTCTTTTCCTCCGCATCCGCCGCGTCGGAGAAAACGATGATGTGTTTGATGCGCGCCGGGATGTCCCGGATTTGGCCGAACGCTTCGACGAGCGACGTGTAAATATAGATGCCGCCTCCGCCTGCCGTGACGCTCAGGATTTTCTGTTCCTCGCTGCTCCGCGTCGCGTGCTGCGCGAGTGGGACGACGGTGTGCGAGCGCACGTCCACGGCGAGCACGCCGAAATAATCCTTCGGTTGGAGAACATTCAGCGCCAGCACCGCGCCTTGATTCGCGAGCGACATCTTCGTCTGCCCCTGCACCTGCGCGGTCATCGAGCCTGAGCGATCGAGCACCACGAGCAGCGCGACGCTCGGCGTATCGAGCCGATCCTCATGCTCCATCCGCACGGGCAACATTTGCTCGACGGGCGTGCGAAAATATCCGCCGACACCGTAGCTATTCTCCCCGCCGATCATCAGAAATCCGCCGCCGAAATCCTGCACCCAGCGGCGGTAAAGTTCCATCTGCTCGCGCCCCATATGCAGCGCTGACACATCGCTGAGCGCGAGCAAATCGAACTGCTGTAAATCCTCCAGCGTCTTCGGCAACCCGAGCGCGCCGCGTGTTTCCACCTGCATCTTTTCACCGCGCAGCGCCTCGGCGAGCGGACGGATCTTTGTCTCGTCGCCATCGACGATGAGCACGCGCGGCTGTCCGCGCAGGCTGGCCGTGGCTTGCGCGCGGTTGTTTTCCACGGAGGTATCACGTGCGGGAACGACTTCGACTTCGTAGGAAATGAAGTTACCATCCGCGTGCAGATTCGGCGCGCGAAAATCGTTGTCGCCAGGCTTCAACGTCACGTCGCGCTGCTCGATGAGGAATTGATTCTGGTAAAGTTTCACCTTCGCCGTCGTCTCGACATTGCTGCGGATATTCGCCGCGAGATCGAACGGCTCGCCCGTCTTCAAACGGCGCGGAATCTCGACGCGCTCGACGAGCACTTCCGACGCGGCAGCATTGCGCAGCGGCACGGTAAACAGCTCCACGCCCGCTTTCACGAGATCCATCGCGGCAGGCAAGGCGCGGCCCGAAGTATCGTTGCCATCGCTCAGGAGCACGAGGCGGCGCTTTTTATCCGTGGGGAAAATCGCGCTCGCGAAATCAAACGCGCGCTCGAAATCCGTCGCCGCGCGCTCTTTGAGCACGGGCCATTCTTTAGGTCGGAGACCTGGCGCGGGCGGTTGCCAGACCTCAGCATCGCGGGCAAATCCGATC
>JANLQB010000934.1:0-4959 GCA_031367565.1 Verrucomicrobiota bacterium | reverse complement strand
AAATCTGCACATATGCACGGACTGACCCCTTCTCTCTTTGGTGCAGGTGATGCCAAGTGGGGCAAGGACATGGAAGTCGCAATCGTCGGCGGCTGTTCGATCTTTGGGATCAAAACCGGAACTTTTCGATACGATAGCATGACGAGTTCAGATCGAGACCATTATCGCAAGCACTATGGAAATCGGCCTGACCCTTCTCCAGGCGAAGCATGGGAGAGTATAAAGCCGGATGTGAAGCTGGGCTATTGCTATACTGCGCCGCTCGACACGCAGGGCTCGGCGGGTATCGCGAGCACATACCAATCGTTAGTCAAAGGTGGTACGGATCCTGTTGCCGCGTGGGGCCAGGCCAATAAAGGCACAAAGGGCGTCAATGCTTGTGCTATCGACTGTCGAAAGACGCCGCACGAATACTGGTATTTTAAGAAGGTCAGCACGGGCCTCTTCAGCAGTGATCTTCAATGGACAAAAACCGTGAAAACAACCTCTGGATGGTGACCAAACAATGAAAACCTTGAACCTTATACTTGCCCTTGCCGTCTCTGCACAGATGCTGTTCGCTCAGCAACCCGTGCAGACACCGGAACAAATTCACCAGCAAAAGGACCTCGCCAATCAGGCAGTGATTGCTGGAGTGGCTGATCAGTTTAAGACACCGTTAAAGACATTTGAAACCTACTTTGGCGGCATTACGCGACTAGATGCTTCAAATTACTTATGCGTCACATCGAATGGAATAAAGGCAATCTTTGAGGCGGATACGCTTACTCCAGACGACCTAACGTCTATTAGGACGGGGCATCAAGAACGAGATGAAAAGGAGCATGTGCTCGTCGAGTTTCGGTATACCGCCGATCAAAATCGTCCCTAGATAATTTTTGGTTATCGTTACAACTATCGAGACAAGGACGGCCAGCGGATCACGACAACCGAACGAGAAAAGCTGACACTGACGCGAACGCCGGAAGGTTGGAAAATCGACGCGATCGAGAGCGAACCAGCTTCTTGAGCGGAAGCGCGAACCGCCTTGCCGTTGAAGTGGGCGGCGTCCCGCCGCGCGGGAACGGGAACGGGTCAGGTAACAGAGGAACGAGGAACGGGAGCGGGAGAGCGGGGTCAGCTTTAGAATCGAGAATTTTTACCCTTTTGCGGATTGGTGATGCCTGCGCGTGAACGGGGTCAGCTTTAGAATCGAAAATTTTCCTCATGGTGGGCAGGCTTGCTCCAGCTTCTGCAAGAGGTCGAGCGGGCCGGTGTGGGCGCATTGGTTCACGCGGCTGACGTGGCCGAGGTGAAGCTGTTCGGCGATCCACGCATTGGGTGCCGTCGTTTTCGCGCGAATCCGCACCGCCAGGGCAGCCTTGCGCGGATCGCCTTTTTTCAGTAGCGGCAACTCTTCCCGTTGCAAACCGAGGCAGCGCAATCCTTCGGCGAGGAGTCGCCCGGCTTCGTCGAGGCCATGATCGCGCTCCACGCGCGCGTCCCTGGGCGAAAGGTGCGTCCGCCGTAGCTTTTCCCCCGCCCCGTCCAGCACGCGCAGCATCCGCCCCCGAAACCCTTCTCCGCCCAGGCACCAGCCCCGGCGCAATTCCTCGAGTTCTACCGGTTCCGTTTCGCGGTTGAGTTCCTCCACCGCCCGTTCCCGCATCCGCTGGGCGAACCACCGACGGTCGGAAACGTCGTCGGCGCACCCGAGTTCGCCGAGATTTTGGGTCGTGGCAAACGGGAAGTCCCTCGGGTTCATCCGCGGAGCGAAGCGATATTTCGAGCACGAGCACGGGCCTCACCCACCATCGTTTTGGTTGCGCGCTCAGGCGATTCATGGAAATTACGCACCCGCTTCCGATCCTGAATAACTGCCCATGTGGGACATCGCTCTTCAACGCAAACCCTTCTACCGTCGCGCTTGGTTCGTCGTGCCGTTCCTGCTCCTCGGAATCGCGCTCGTCGTAGGCGGAGCCGTCCTGTTTTACCAAAAGGCCAAGTGGGAAAGCCGCGCCGCGCGGCTCGACTACTCGAAGCTCTACGACATGGAGAGCGCGTCGATTATTTACGATCGCAACGGCGCAGTCGTCGGTCGCATTTTCATCCAGAATCGCGACCAGGTGCCGCTGAAGGAACTCTCGCCATCGCTGCTCACGGCGGTCGTCGCGGCGGAAGATGTGCGGTTTTACCAGCATAGCGGCGTCGATTTTCGCGGGATCGTCCGCGCGCTCGTCGTCAATTTCCGCAGCAAACGCAAACGGCAGGGCGCGAGCACGCTCACGCAGCAGCTCGCACGAAATACTTTCACCGATGAACTCCCGGCGGCTGATCGCGGCATCGACCGGAAGCTCTATGAAATGGCCGTCGCCCGCGAGATCGAGAAGCGCTGCAACAGCAAGGAGAAGATCCTCGAACTTTACCTCAACCGCGTTTTCTTCGGCTCCGGTTTCTACGGTGCGGAGTCGGCGTCGCGCGGGTATTTTGGAAAGCGCGCGCGCGATCTGAATCTGAGCGAGGCTGCGACGCTCGCGGGCCTTTTGCGCAGCCCGTCGAATCTCTCGCCGTGGAAAGATCGCGACGCGTGCGTGGAGCAGCGCAACCGTGTGCTGCAACGCGCGCGGGAGATCGGGATGATTGATGAGAAGACCTACGACGAGACGGTGAAGCAGGATCTCATCGTGAAAAATCGCCGCCCGATTCATCAGGAAAGCTACGCCGCCGATCTCGTGGCGCAGCAGGTGGAAAAGCTCGTGGGCCACGATGCCGCCGTGTCGGACGGCTACCGGATTTACACGACGATCGACCTCGAACTGCAAAAAAAAGCCGAGCTGGCGATGCGCGACCGCCTCGCCGCGGTCGAGCATCACGCAGGCTTCGAGCATCCGCTCTACGGCGACTACGATGCCATGTTCAAAGCGCGCGCGAACAAGGCGGCGACGCCGGGTGCAGACCTCGAGCCGATGCCGTTGCCGGACTATCTGCAAGGTTCCGCCGTCGTGCTCGACAATGCGACGGGCGGCATCCTCGCGCTGGTCGGCGGTCGCGATTTCCAGCACAGCGAATACGATCGCGCGCTCGCCGCGCGCCGTCCCGTCGGCACCGCATTCACGCCGTTCGTTTTCGCCGCCGGTTTCGAGCGCGGACTTTTCCCCGGCACCATCGTGCAGGACGCGGTGATGGATAATCGGCAGGTGATGATCGGTGGCCTCACCGGCATCCTCGGCGAATGGGGCCCTGAGCGCGTGGACAATAAATACGAAGGCGCGATCACCGCCCGCGAGGCTCTGGTAAAAGGAAAGAACGCCGCGACCGTTCGCTACGGCTCCGCCACGGGGATCGAAAAAGTGACCGACCTCGCCAAGCGCGTCGGCATCGAAAGCCCGCTCCGCCCATTCCCCGCGACCTATCTCGGTAGCAGCGAATGCACGCTGATGGAAATGACGCTCGCGACGACGGTTTTCCCGAACGGCGGACGCCGCGCCGCGAAGCCATTCATCATCAATCGTATTGAGGAAAAAAGCGGGCGCGCACTCTTTTCCGCGCAGGTGGAAACCGTGAAAGCCCTAGCCCCGCCGGTCGCGTATCAAGTGCATAGCTGCCTCGTCGAAGTGCTCGAACGCGGCACCGCCGAGCGCGCGTTTACCGAGCTCGGCCTGAAAAAATTCCCGCTCGGGGGCAAGACCGGCACGGCCTACAACTTCACCGACGACTGGTTCCTCGGCTATTCCAGCGCCGTCACCTGCGGCGTGTGGGTCGGTTTCGATAAACCGCAGCCGATCTTTCGCGGTGCCTTTTCAAACGAAGTCGCGCTGCCGCTCTGGGCCAAGATCATGTCGGCCACCTTTGCCTCCTTTCACCCCGACGAAATCCCGCAGCCATCCGGCGTCGTCAAAGCCGAGATTTGCGCCGCCAGCGGCCAGCTCGCCACGCCGAAATGCTCCGAGACTTCGCAGAACAAAGACACCGGCGAGATCGTCACACGCCGCACCACCTACTTCGAGATCGCCTCCGAAAGCTCTATGCCGAAAGAACCGTGCTCCGTCCATAACGGCGGAGCGCCGCAGAACCTCCTGAAAATCGTCTCCGCCACCGAATGGCCACGGGCCGTCGCCGCCGTCAGCACCGCTGAGAAAAAGCCGGTCTTGATGAAAACACCGACCGTCATCGGCGAAGTCGATCCGTTCAATTCCGTGCAAGCGCTCAACAACGTCATCGCAGCTAAAATGCTCGACGGCCAGGTCGCGCCCGTCAGCAGTTCCGGCACGATCCCCGCGCCAGCCGCCCCGACCACCAACGGCGAGCCCGAAGTTCGCCGCGCCTCGGCCGTGCAAGTCTCCGAGACGATGCAAGTCCAAGAAAGCGCCATCAAGCTCGACCCACCGGAGCCGATTAAGTTTTAGGCGAAAGAGTCTTCGCCACGCCTTGGGGTAAAATTCCGAAAATCGAAATGACGTGCACGGGCCAATTCGATGTTAGGCGACTCAGCCGCTCACCTGTCGAATAGCGGCGCCAACCCAAGATTCCTGAGCTGTGCATCTGGTTCAGGCGGGCAACGGACAACCTGCAATTTGCCCCTTCCCAATTCCCGAAGTCGCAGCGCCGTGCCAGCAAGCGTGCCCATGAAGTCTTCATCCATGCCGGTGCATTCCCCGAGCTCCACCGCGAAGTCATGGCTGCTACGTCGTATCATTTCTTCTGCGAACGCCTGAACTTTCGGAGCGTTCAGTTGGCGGCCATCGGACAGCCAAAACGAAATCGGATCATCCTTCATCTCGAGTGAAAGCTTACTGAAAATGCGCTCTTTCACCCCACGAACGCCGCGTGATCATGCGTTCCATTTTGCTTAAACGTGTGATTTTTGCAGGTATGTGTTGATCCATGCCCGTCATCCCATCGCGCTTCCGTCCGCCCTCTTTCCTCGCAGACGGGCACCTGCAAACGATCCTCGGCGCGCTGCTCCCGCGCCGTATCACG
>JANLQB010000932.1:0-5081 GCA_031367565.1 Verrucomicrobiota bacterium | reverse complement strand
TCACCATCCTCTTCATCACGCACGACCTGGAGGAAGCCGCCTACCTCGCCGACCGCATCGTCGTCATGGGCGCGAACCCCGGCCGCGTCGTCGAGTTCATCGAAAACCCCGTCCCGCGTCCGCGCAGCGCCGCACAATTCCGCACCGCCGAATACCTCTCGCTCAAAGCCCGCCTCGAAGAACTCATCCACCCCCCGCTCGAGCTCGACGAGGACGAGAAGCTACCGATGGTCAAGCTGACCAGCGCCGGGGACGACGTGGAGTAATACCACTTCGTTATAGACACAGGAATTCATGGCCTGATACCTCATGCAGGCTCCGAGTCCGCCACCCGATCGACAGCCACGGCCAAGCCGAGCAAGTCCTTGAGCAAGAGCGGAGGGAATGCACCCCTTGGAAGGGCCAACGCCTCCAAGCCATTCGCCTGGCCTTGGAAGGCCAGGAGACTTACCGCCGCATCTCCGAGATTGTGCGCGGCACGACCGCTTCCCTCTGCCCATGGATCGGCTGGTTCCGCCACGGAGGCCTGGAGGAACTCCTCGGCCACGCCAACGGGGCCAAGGGTGGCAAGGAGCCTCGCTTCAACCCGGAACAATGGGAACTCTTCCGGGCGCAACTGGCCTAGGGGCAGTGGCGGACGGCCCGCGATACCCAGCGTTGGCTGGAAGAGGAGTTGGGGTTGAAAATCGCGGGCAAGGAGGTCTATCGGCACTTGGGAAAGCTCGGAGGGCGGCTCCAGGTGGGCCGCCGCAGCCACGTCAAAAAAGGGTAATAACATACTTAGCTCCACATTAGGAGCGAGTCAGGGTTTTCAAAAGGTCTGCCAATCTTAATCGTTCTGCCGCGCGCGTTGACGCACGAATGGCATCTTCGGCAGTATGGATAGATGGCCCATCCAAGACGAACCTCATGCTTTCGTCGTCCTCTTTCCACGCAAAACACCGCAGCGCGCCAGATGCATGGCCCGCAAGGGAATACGTCTCTACAAACCTAGCGATTTTATCCTCAAAAACTTCTCCTTTGACAGTGTGTGCGCACGTAAATTTCGCGGGACATCCCGCGAAACGCTCGACTTCAATAGACCACCGCGCACTCACGGTTTTTTCTTTGCCTCTCGTCGCTTGGCGTTCGCGGCTTGGAGCGCGGCAATGTGATCGTCGGATTGTTTTTTAGAAGTCGAAAGGGCCACCTTCGCGGCCTTCTTCAAGTCTGAGAATGGAACCAACTGTATTACCTGCGTGTCCTTCTTCATGAAGGGATTTTACGTTTCATAAAATGTTTCGCGGCCCCGTAAAGATTCGATTCAACTCCGTGGACGGTGTTATGCTCAATATCCTCCCAATCGACGCCGATTTTACTCTTCCACCGCCCGTCAGTCAACTGCTTGGCGGCATGGGTAACTTCTCCTCTCGCTACATAAAAAGCCACTTTCTCAAAACCCGGCTCGAAAATTCCGTGAATACAAGTCTCAAAGCCTCGTATTGAAAATACCCTCTCAAAGTTTTCTATTCCTTGGTCATCATCGTCGTCTGGCCAAAAACAATCATCTCTTCCGGGCCACCATACTGCATCTTCGATGTCCAAGGCAAAGGCGATGCAATTATAGTCACGATCCGGGGTTGCCGGACTTTTATCTATAACTCCATCTTCAACAAGCTTTCTAAATTTTGAAAGCTTCTCCGGCTCCATTATTGACACGTTAGGTATCCCTCGCTTTCCCACCAATCAATCCACGCGTTAGCAATTTTCCTAAACTGCCCCCTGTGGTCGCGACCGATGTCGTCACGTTCCGTGAGGACGCTAAGCGCTGAAAACCAAGGTGCGGCCTCTTTGCGCAAGTCCTCAATTATTAAGGGGATTGCAGGCTTCCCAAGCGCAATTACTCGAAGGTAATACTTGTTTGAAATGATCTGTGAAACGGAAGACATTCCGCCCGTTTCAGATTTCCATTGTCGGGAAATCTCATCAAAACGAGCTTTTAGCTGGTTACGATCCTCTTCAGGATTATCAGTCTCGCCGGAGACGGGCTGCATTAAAACAGTGGAAATCTTTCGGGAGAAAATGTTCCATTCGTCCTCAACCGCACACAACACGTTATGCTGGTATCCGCCAGTTCGCCAGCTCTTGGATAAATCGGTTTCTGACGACTTTGGCTTAATTGGTTCAGGGCATAGCTCAACGCCGTATTTCTCGGAGAGAAAATCTTCCCTAGAGCCCCACCCATGTTCAATGGCTATCATAGATTAAACATCAAGATATGCCGTCCCGGATTTCGTCAGAATTGATTTAAGAGCCTGCTCTTTTTTCTCTGCTCTTACTATGCAGTCCTTGAACTTCTGAATATCGGCTGTGTCGAGTGCGACGTAAAACTCTTTGTGCTTTCCGCAATAGTGAAATCCAATTTGGAGATTATGAATGATCACGGCGGCGGAAGCTTCATCTTCTTTCCCGGCAAAAACGGGACGAATATCGGAAATGATTCTGGCGCTGCAAAAAATGCGCTCGTGCTCGGTCATCACGTCGATCGCCTTGGCGGTAACACCAAGCGAACTATCGAGATTAAGCAATTGAGCAATTCTCTCTCTCAGCTTTTCTTTCCGCTCGTCCGAAAAGTCCTCTGATTCGGAAACGATAGAGGAAGAAACCACCGCGTCAGCAACCTGCTGGGGCGAAGAATTTGTTTTCTGCTTCCACCTATAAAGGTTGAAGGTTGGTCGCAATAGCGCCGCCGCATCGCCCCTGCCATCGGTTGCAGTTTTTTGAGAAACTTTTTCTCTCAATTTATTCCACGTTAACGTCGCTCCGACCTCGCTCACAATCGCAAGTAACGCTTCAAACGCGCCATCGTGGATTGTAGCAATTAGTTTAAGATCGGGGAGTGCCTCTTCTGGAATGCTTAACGTGGACAAAATTTACTCCTTTTACCGCGATTTTCTCGCTGCTTTCAGTTGTCACCCACGCTGGTCGTCAACCGCTTGTAGGTCAAGCGTTTGCCGACGCAGTTTGGTGCTGCTTTCATAAATCGTTCAGAATCAGTTAATTTTCGTTCGTTGAAGCGGAATGATTGCTCGTCCAAATAGCGGAAAAGATGGAACGGCTCAACTGAAACGTATGTTCCCTTGAACGTGCGCTTGAGCAACGACCAGAAGTTTTCGAGTCCGTTTGTATGAACCTCACCCCCAACATACTCGACGGCATGGTCAACGACTTTGTGCGCGTATTCGGATTCGAGTCCATCATACGATTTCAGCGCATCAGTGGAGAGCGCCGCGCCTTTCATCACGTATTCTCGGACTTGTCCCTGCAATTCCGATTTCTTGGTTGTCTGAACGACTTTCAGCACAACGCGACTGGCGCGCTTGGCCGTTGTCCGCTCAAGAAGGCCCATCACAGACGTCATCGCGACAGGGCCGGTGCCTTTGGCCTTCCACTTCCCCTTGTGCATATTACGGGCTTTCCCGCCGATGAAGGTCTCATCGGCCTCGCAATGCCCGCTCATCATTTCGATTCCTCCATTTTGGAGAGAGAAGCGGATACGATGCCCAAGGAACCACGCGGTTTTCTGAGTGATCCCAAGCGCGCGGTGAAGTTCATAGGAACTGATCCCGTTTTTCGCGCTGAGAATCAGCCACATCCCGACGATCCATTTGTCGAGCGCAAGCGGACTGTCTTCCATGATCGTGCCCGTCTTGATGGAAAACGAAGGGCGCTTTGGGCAATCCTCGCAAATCCAGATGCGCCGAGACTTCGCAAACGAAACGTGAACCGACTGACAGCGCGGGCATTTCACAACGCCATCTTGCCACCGCATCGCCTTCATAAAATCAAAGGAAACGTCGGGATTCGCGAAGTGTTTGATCGCGCCCATCAGCGTTGTCGGGAACTCGTTTTCGTCTTTCATGCGAGCACTCACGCGGAAATCAATGTGGCGTCAAGTATGTTATTACCCAAAAAAGACCCCGCCGCCGCTGAGGCTTTCAAGGGTGGAGGGGCTGGAGGCGAAGCTGGCCGCGCTGGCGCTGCCGCCGCGCACGCCGGTGCGGGTGTGGGTGTGGATGTGCGATGAGGCGCGCTTCGGGCTCCATACCGAGCACCGCCGGAGGTGGGGGCTGCGCGGGGTGAGGGTGGTCGTCCCTCACCAGCAAAAGTAGGAGTGGGACTACACTTATGGAGCCGTGGAGGTGAGCCGGGCGGGGAGCGTGTTTTGTTTGCAAAACACCGTCCATCAGGAAGCGTCGGGCAAGTTCCTCGAACAGATCGTGGCCCATGATCCGGCGGCCATCCAAGTCGTCATCCAAGACGGAGCCGGCTTCCACCTCCCCGAGAACGACCTGCGGTTGCCCGCGAATGTGCGCATGATCACGCTGCCGGCCTACCGTCCCGAGTTGAACCCGGTGGAGAAGCTCTGGGACCATATGAAGGATGCGATCGGCAACCGGGTGTTCGCCGCGGTGGAGGAGTTGCGCGCGGCGCTGACCGGCTGGCTCCAGGAGTTTTGGAGCGACGGCGCAAGGGCGCTCTCCCTGATCGGTCGCGGGTGGCTGCTCGCCTCAGTAAACGCTGGCGCCAAATGTTGATGGCATCTTCTCTATAGGGAGGTGGTATGAGCAGGCGGAGAGAGTCGCGGTGCGACATGCGCCGGAGATAAGAGCGCAGATTTCGCCGAGCAAGACAAAATTAGCCTCGCCTAAGTTTTCCCGCGCAGCAGGCGCAGCGCATTGGCGATGACGAGGAGTGTCGCGCCGGTGTCGGCAAGAATGGCGAGCCAAAGGCTGGCGTGGCCGAGCAGCGCGAGGACGAGAAAGATGGCTTTGAGCGCGAGCGCGAAGGCGATGTTGAATTGGATAATGGCGACCGTCCGGCGGCCGAGTGCGATGGCTTCGGCGACTTTGCTGAGGTCGTCCTGCATGAGCACCATGTCGGCGGTTTCGAGGGCCGTATCGGTGCCTGCGCCGCCCATCGCGATGCCGACGGAGGCGGCGGCCATGGCGGGCGCGTCGTTCACGCCGTCGCCGATCATGCCGACGTATTTCCATTCGCCGAGCATCGCTTTCACGCGCTCGATCTTTTGGTCGGGCAGC
>JANLQB010000895.1:0-2694 GCA_031367565.1 Verrucomicrobiota bacterium | reverse complement strand
CCCGAGACCATCCTCAGCCGCTGCATCGAAGTGCAGCTCAAAGCCACCGAAGCCCGCCAGCTCACCCCGCTCCAAAACCGCCTCCTCGAAGTCCTCCAATCCCACGCCCGCGCCGAAAAGCCCGCGCTCCCCGAAATCTTCAGCCTCGTCCGCGCCTTCACCGATCTCCTCGCCGAAGCCAAGGAAACCATCGCCGCCGAAGACGCCGCCAGCTTTAAAAAAGAGGAGCAACACTACCGCAACAACTCCGACGCCCGCGGCTGGCTGGATGATCGCGAAGAATACTTCGAGGCGCTGACCCAGTCCAAATACCGCCAGGTCCGCACCGAGCTTTTAGAAATCCTCGACGGCTGGTGGGCCGACGTCCTCCGCCACCAACACGGCGCGCCCGCCATCGATCTCACCGCCGCCGCCCCCGACACCGCCGCGCTCGCCACCCGTTTCACCTCCGCTGAATGCCTCCGCCGCACCAGCGCGATCGAGACCCTCCGCGAACACCTCGGCAACCCCGGCGTTCAGGAGCAACTCGCCATCGAGTGCGCTTTTTTGACGGCGTTTGCGGCATAGAAAGCTATTAGGCGTCGCTACGCATCCTGTGAATGAAAGCCGAGAAGTTTCTCTATTTCAGTGGCGGCACCGTCTTCGGAGCCCTTACGCTTCTTCTTTTACAGCGGAGCGAGTTGTTCCGTTCGCAGGAGACGCCTTCTCAGTTTCTACGTCTCCATTGGCACGGAGGCTGGGGCGTTGATGGCGATATTTGGGTCTATCCCGACGACACGTACCGCGTGCGTCGCTACAACAGCCATTCCGGCGCTGTCGAGACAGACCGCACGGGACGACACCATGGATTGTTTTCGGAGCTCGTAGCAACAGCCGATGCCCGGCACGCGTGGCAAATTACGACAGCGTCTCTCAACGACGAAGTTTCCACTTTAACCCCAAAAGGCCACGTTCACGGAGTTATGGATTCCAACCACGCCTTTCTCGAGTTTCGACTCCCGGATCGCACCTTAGTTGCCGACTTTTATGCCTCTGACTCCTTCGCCAAATTTCTACCCGATGCACAGCAACTCAAGACATTCGCGATGCTTGAGGCGGCATTCTACCGAATTAACCTGATCAAGTGACAACATCCGCAGTTTCGTCCTCTCGTTTGAAGTCAGGGTTTCATTTTGGTTAGCCTCATAGACTTCCTTCGCCATGCAAAGCCGTAACGCACCAAGGCTGAACTCGTATGGGCTGCATACGTTATTCGCTCTGCTGCTCTATCCCCTCCTCCACGCCGCTGCGTTTTCACCGGGGGAAAGTGTGCGCGTCACGAAAGGCGAAATGCTGCTTTTCAAAGGCGAAAACTTTCAGCCCGCCGCCAAGGGTCAGGAATTTACCGTCCTCAAACATGACACCGCCGCGCACCGCGTATTCGTCAGTTATTTGAAAGACGACGATTCGCTCGTCGCCGTCTCGCTTCCCGCGGAAGTGCTCGAACCCGCGCCGCCCAATGCGTGGGCCGATCTCGTGAAAGGCGCACAGGCCTTCCGCGATCAACGCCAGCCCGAAGCCGCCCGTCTTTTCCAGCGAGCCGCGCAGGACGCGGCCATCAAACCGCTCGCCATTTCCATCGCCGCCCGCGTCGCGGCAGGCGCGCCCGCCATGCGCGAACTCACCGCGCAACTCGCCAAATCCGGCCTGCCCTCGCTCGCCCTCCCGCTCGACGAAGGCACCGACCGCCTCCGACCCGCGCCACCGACGAAACTCGACCGCGCCGACCTCACGAAACGCGTCACCGCTTCCCAAAACGCCTTCATGCGCGCGCGGCAATCTCTCGCCCGGCACCGCCTCATCGAAGCTGCCAAACATCTCGAAACCGGCCTCACCGCCGAGCCCGGTCACCTCGCCATGAAAGCCCTCGACGCGCGCAACCAGCGCGACCTCGCCGATGCGCAGGGCATGCTCGAGGACGCGGAAAAAATGCGTCACTTCCACAAAGGTGCCGTCCACGCGATGACCGCCATCGAAAACGGCCTGAAGCTCTGCGCCGACCATGTGAAACTCCGCGCGTTGAAGCAGGAGATGAACGCGCAATTTGAAGAGCGCACCTCGCCGCCCGTGACTCCCGCCTTCCTCTCCGCGATGAAAGTGAAAGGCAGCGGCAATACGCTCATCGAAGGCCGTAAACTCTACACCACCCGCTGCGCCGAGTGCCACGATCTCGAAATGCTCGACTCCCGCTCCATGGACGGCTGGGGCAAAGCTGTCGCTGGCATGGCCGGTCGCGCCAATCTCAAAGGCAGCGAGCAAGCCCGCATCATGGAATACCTCGGCGTCGCCACCGCCGCCGTCGCCGCCGTCGCCGGCCAGTAACTGCGAAAGTTTTCAACCACGCGCGCCTAAAGCCGCTGATGGCCTCTACTATCCCTAAACACAGAGGACACAGAGGACACAGAGAATTTTCCGATTTGAGGTGCTCTAGATTTCTGGACCAAGAGCCTACAGAATCGAAGACCCATGAAGCTAGCACCCCGCAAACGATACACCACCGAGTTCAAGGCGCAGGCCGTTGAGCTTCTGAGCACAGGCAAGCCTGTCTCCCAAGTCGCCGAAGAACTCTGCATCAGCAGCGACCTGCTCTATAGCTGGAGACACAGCTCGCAGGTCGCGCAGCTCGGCAGCGCAGGAGCGCGCGCCGTAGGCGAG
>JANLQB010000881.1:0-6983 GCA_031367565.1 Verrucomicrobiota bacterium | reverse complement strand
CATGGATTACAGCAGATAAAAGATCGGGAAAACGAAGATCCAAACGAGATCAACGAAGTGCCAGAAGAGACCGACGACTTCGACGCGATTGGTGAACTGTTCGGGATTTTTGCGGAACATTTTGGTGCCGCCTTCGATCGGCAGCCAAAAATAACCCATCACCAGAATCCCGGCCAGCACATGCAGGCCGTGCAACCCGGTAATGGTGAAATAGATCGCGAAATACGGGCTGTGTTTCGGTGCAAAAGCACTGAAAAATTCCACGTCATCGCGGTCGATTTTTCCGGGCTTTGCCGTCGGGCCTCTATAAAGAAAATGAGGAGCGTCGCTTTCCGGATTGGTCGGATCGGCGTTCACCGGATCGAGGCCGAGGTGGAAGGAATGGATTTTGACGCCAGGAAGATGGTCGATCCGTTCCGCAAGGGCGGGCGTGAAGTGCTCGCCTTTTAGCACGAGCAACTTGCTGTCGTGCTCGTCGGGGTGCGCTTCGAGCGAGTGCTCTTTGAGGAAAGCATCGAACTTTGCCTTGTCCGCTCCAGAAGCGTCCACTTCGACTTCATGCAAATGCCCGCTGATTTCGACGCGCGGCTCGATTTGCGTTCCACCCTTTGCGTTAATTGCGCGGATGTGGTCGTTGCCTAACAGCGGTTCGTATTTCGCAATCGCGTCTTTTTTGATGAAGGCGCCGAAATGCTCGAACTTTTGCGGCCACTCGTATGCGAGCTTCACGATCAGGAAGATCGCGCCGCACAGAATGGAAATGCCCATCCAGAGCTTGTAGGCGCCGAGCCGGCGCATTTTCAGCGAAGCCCACGCGAGGATGACGGTGACGGACGAGGCGATCAGGATCGCCGTGTTGACTGCGCCGACGGGGACATTGAGCAGGCCGTGCGGCCAGTAGCCGGGCTCGGCTCCGATGCGGAGAAAAATGTAGGCAGAGAAGAGACCGCCAAAAAGCATCACTTCCGACGCGAGGAAAAGCCAGATACCAAGCTTGGGATTGGCCAGGCCTGTATCCGGGCGCGGTCTGACTGTGTAAGGGATTTCCATGAGTTAGTGAGCAGGAGCGGGTGTGAGCGACGGCGCGGCAGCGGGCGCGACGTGGCCTTCAGGCAATTCGTTTTGCGGAGTGAAATCCTCGGCCGCGCCGGGGACGCTATATTCATACGGCCCGCGATAGACGCTGATTTCCTTGATGAAGTTTCCGTGCGGAGGAGGCGTCGGGGTTTGCCACTCGAGCGTGGTGGCGTCCCACGGATTGTCGTTCTTCACTTTCTTGCCGTAAAACATGCTCCAGCAGAAATTGATGATGAACGGAATCTGCGCGAGGCCGAGCAGCCATGCGGCGACGGAGATGAAGCCATTCCAGTGCAACACGGCTTCAACGGTGTTTTTGTAAATCAGTCCACCGTCATACCAGCGACGATGCACACCAGTCATGCCTTGCAGGAACATCGGCATGAATACGCCGTTGATGAAGATGAGTGATCCCCAGAAGTGCAGACGTCCGAGAGTCTCGTTCATCATCCGGCCGGTTGCCTTTGGATACCAATGATAGACTCCAGCGAAGATCGCAAAGATCGTCCCAGGCGCGACGATGTAGTGAAAATGCGCGATGATGTAGTAGGTGTCGTGCAGATAAAGATCGACCGCGTTAAACGCGAGCGGAATACCGGTAAGTCCACCGATACCGAACATCGGGAGAAAGGCAGTCGCGAAAAGCATCGGGACGTTGAATCG
This sequence comes from Verrucomicrobiota bacterium, assembly GCA_031367565.1. Taxonomy (GTDB): domain Bacteria; phylum Verrucomicrobiota; class Verrucomicrobiia; order Chthoniobacterales; family Chthoniobacteraceae; genus JANLQB01. Next base: position 5,243 of record JANLQB010000881.1, on the reverse strand, counting down.
GATGGAGCCGCCCCAAAGTGAGAGAAGCAGTGCCGTCAGCAGAATGACCGACGGAATCGAAATGATGATTGTGGTTGTCTGGAAGAAGCCGGCAACCTTCGCGCCCATTCCAGTCATATACATGTGATGTGCCCAGACGATGAAGGAGAGAAATGCGAGGGCGAAGATACCGCCGACCATCATCTTATAGCCCCAAATGGGTTTGCGGGTGTTACAGGCGATAATCTCGGTGATCATGCCAAGCGCGGGCAGGATGAGCACATACACTTCGGGATGCGCGAGGAACCAAAAGAGATGCTGCCAGAGGAGCGGACTACCGCCTCCTGAAAACGGCGCGGCATGGCCACTCACGATGAGACCGGTCGGCATGAAGAAACTCGTGCCGGCGACGCGATCCATCAGTTGCATGACGGCGGCGGCTTCGAGCGGAGGGAAGGCGAGGAGGAGCAGATAGGCAGTGATAAACACGGCCCAGCAGAAGAAAGGCATCCGCATCCAAGTCATGCCCGGCGCGCGGAGCTGGACGATGGTGGTGATGAAATTCACCGAGCCAAGCAGCGACGCTGAGATGTTAAACACCATGCCGATGATCCAGAGCGTCTGGCCATTCATGATGATATTGTGGAATCCCGCCTGAGCACCATAAGCGAGATCGCTGTCCGCAAATCCCGCGAGCGGGGAATAGGAAGTCCAACCGCTTTTTGCCGCACCGCCAGGGACGAAGAAACTCGCGACCATGATGACGCAGCTAATGAAGAACGACCAGAAGCTGGCCATGTTCAGACGCGGGAACGTCATGTCGATCGCGCCGATTTGGAGCGGCATCACGTAGTTTCCGAACGCCGCAAAAGCGACCGGCACAATACCGAAGAATACCATGATGGTGCCGTGCATGGCTCCGAAAACATTGTAACCCTCCGACGTGAGGAAATAACCGATTACATTGCCCGCGACGTCTTTCGACGGGCCGAATACTCTTTCACCGAAAGCCGCGTGAACCAGCGATCCGATGAAACCAGGCAGCGGCGCGTTGCCATGCGCAATGCTCCAGCGCATCAGCATCATCAGGCCGAAACCGACAAAGAGGAAAATCAGGCCCGTCACCCCGTACTGCATGCCGATCACTTTATGATCGGTGGAGAAAACCCACTTCCGCCAGAAGCCGAGTTCATGATGATCGTGTCCGTGGTCGTCGTGACCGTGAGCGTGAGCGGGATCAGACATAGTTGAGCGTGGGTTTGGTGAGTGAGAAAAGAAACATGGAGTGCGCGGGTCGCGGGCTTATTTGGCGGGCGCGGCTTCGTCTTTCCAAGCGTCCAGTTCGGCTTGGGTCCACGGCGTTTTTCGGTCGATGAATTTTTTACGCGTGTCCGACACAAAAGCGCCGGTGACGGGAGCCGCACTGTTTTCAAAAGAAGCGCGGACGAAGGTGAGGACGGAGGCGATTTTGTCGTCCGTGAGCACCGCTTCCTGGGGGATCATCGGCACGGCGTAGGTGATGTCTTTGTATTTAAAAGGAGGATTGATCCCTTTCAGCACCATCGCAGTGAGACGCTCGGGGGAGCCATTGACGTAGTCCGATTTAACGAGTGACGGGAACACGGGCGGCAGACCCATCCCGGTCGGCTGATGGCAAGCGATGCAGATCGTCATGTAGAGACCTTTGCCTTCTGCCAGTTGCGCAGGCGTCGCGCCATCAGCGGCGCGGACGGACGGAACAAGGGAGGCGATCGAACAGACGAGAAGGAGCGACTTTTTGAGCATGGAAATAGGAAAAGATTATTTGGCGTCAGCAGGCCAGCCGTTCAATTCGGCCTCGGTCCACGGCGCTTTATGCTCAAGGAATTTCTTGCGGACGCCGGCGACGAAATCGGTCGTGACCGGCGGGGCGGTGTTTTCAAAAGAGGAGCGAACGAAGGTGAGAATCGCGGCAATTTTGTCGTCGGCCAACACGGACTCCTGCGGGATCATCGGGACGGCGTAGGTGACATCCTTATATTTGAACGGAGGATTGATGCCTTTGAGGACCATCGCCGCGAGACGCTCGGCGGAGCCGTTCACGTAATCGGACTTCACCAAAGAGGGGAAGACGCCGGGGAGACCGGCACCGGTCGCCTGATGACAGGCGATGCAGATTGTCATGTAACCGACTTTCCCTGCGTCGGCGGCATCCACTGGCGCAGGCGCGCCGGCAGCGGCAGCGGCAGTGGGAGTTGGAGCGGGAGCGGCGGCAGCAACTGGGGTGGGAGCGCCTGCGGTTGGCGCCGGGGCACCACCGGCGGGAGCGCCGCCTTCGAGAGTTGTACCCTCAGGAATTTGCATACATTCGGCTTCGGTCCACGAAACTTTCTTGGCGGAGAACTCTTTCCGGGCTGCGGTGATTTGTGCGGCCACCACCGGACCCGCTTTGTTGCCCCATTCCTGACGAATATAAGTCATCACTGCGGCTATCTTTTTATCGCTGAGTGCAGCCTCCCACGGCGGCATGACGCCATTGTAAGGCGCGCCCTTCACTTTGATCGGCCCCATCAAACCCTTGAGCAAAATCATGGCGAGCCGCTTTTCACTACCAGTCACCCACTCCGAGCCCACAAGCGGCGGAATCGCGCCCGGCTGACCGGCCCCGCTGGCAACATGACAAGCCTGACAGTTTCCGAGATACACACCTTTGCCGACGGCGACCATGTCTTCTTCGACCACAGCTCCAGCCTTCGCCGAAGCCCGCGGTGGCTGCGGGAAGAGAACCGCGGGTGAGCTTTCAAACTCATTATAAACGTTGCTGTTAAAGCCGCCGTGAAACATCCCGACGTATGCACCGGCCCAGCAAACTGCCGCCCCACAAAGCACCGTGACCCAGAGAGGGATCGGCGTGACGTCAGCACTCGGATCTTTGTGTTCCCGCTGAATGGCGGCGTGGACTTCGGTCAAGTCCGCCGATTCGCGGGAGTCGATGTATTCAGAACCCTGAGACATTTTTCGTTGGCGATGTTACTTGGTAGCAGGCACAGCAGCGGGCGTGGGCGCTTCGGATTTTACTTCTTTGAGCGGATGGCTTCGGTCGAGCGACATTAGATATGCCACGAGTTCCTGAGCTTCAATTTTTGGGACGATTTCGAATCCATCCTCAACTTTTACTTGATCCTCAGGCAAAGCATTGGCTGAACGTTGGCCACCGATCTTCCGCTTTTCAAAAAGATACGGATACGGCGGCATGTTGGATTCCGTGATGATCGCCGTCGGCTTGTAAAGATGGAGATAATGCCAGGCCGCGTCGCGTTTGGCAGGGCTACGCCGGTCGCCTTCCGGTTCATTGCGCCAAGTTTTTGACCCGGCGTTTGCGAGATCTGGACCCAGTCGGCTGGAGCCGAGAAACGCGAATTGATCGTAGATGTAGTCCCTCGCGACGGTCCGCCGTTCGCCCCATCCGCGCGGTTGATCCTCGCCATTCTGCACGTCGCGAACCTGTTGGGAATGACACACGATGCAACCCTCGCTGGCGTAAACTTTCGCGCCGTATTTCACGCGATCGGTCGGATAAACATCCAAGATTTTGGCCGGTTCATCCTTGTCGCGGTCAACCTGCGGTTGAAGGCCGCCGATTTGCGACTGCGGGACGAGGACCATGGCGAAAACCGACACAGCGAGTGACGCGAAGATACCGGCGATGAGAGGTGTAGAGCGGCTCATGTCTTAATGTTCGTCGTGGGTCTCAAAGACGGTGGCATTGCCGCCCGGTTGTCCGATGCGTAGAAGCATGAGGAGGAAATGGCATGCGAAAATCGCGTGTCCCAGCGTCATCAAGAAAGTGGCGATAATGCGGCCCGCAAGATACTCAAGGCTCGATCCGATGACCTGACTGAAAAGCGATTCGGGATCAGCCATGCGCCCACCCATCGAAATCCCGGTGAACAGGAGCATGATGATCACCATTGTCCCGCCATAGGCCGCGCCCCAAAAATGGAACTTAATCAGCGTCGAGGACAACCATTCGCAACCGACGAGCCGTGGCGTGATGTAGTAAATCGCGCCGAAGATCACCATGCTGAAAAATCCGTATTGAAGGAGGAATTGCTGTCCGTCGAGCCACGGAGTGAAGTGGAGCCATTTATCGAACGATCGGAGTGAACTAATGATGCTCAGGACGCCGCCAATGGCGAACATGATCACCCCGAAGAAAGTGAATCGAATCGTCGGGCTCTGATAGACCATTTGAGTCGAGCCCTTCATCGTCAGCGCCAGGTTGGCGGTGACAGTCGCAATCGGCAAGATCATCATGATGTTCGCTGCAATGCTGAGGGTGACTAACCAAGCTGGCACCGGGCCGCCGCTGAGACGAAGCATTCCAGTTAATCCACCGAGGAAGGCGAGTGACCAGAAACCAATCGAAGCGAGATTGTAGCTGTGAATCGGACGGTTCACGACTTTGGGGATCAGGTAATACGCGGCCGCCAACCCAAGGGCGGTGAACCACCAAATGTTGAGTGATTGCGAGAACCATGACGCGATCACAACAGGCATTACCCCACGGACTTCACTCAAAGAAGTGAGCGTATTTGCGATCGCAAATACCCATGGAAACCAGAAGAACGCGCCGAGGAGATACCAGACGGAGATGAAGGCCATCCCTTCTTTCCGCGCCCGGAATAATGCGGCACCCCATAGCCCGATAAACAGGAATCCGGCGAACATGATCCAGCGCGCGCCGTGCGGCATTTCCAATCCCTCGACACCAGTCGATTGACCAAGAAGAATCTGCCAGATACCGATTGTAAGTCCGACATTCCATACGATTGCTCCGAAAATCAGGAGACCCGGAGCCTTGATCGGAACCTTGCAAAGACGTGCCATCAACCAGATGCCGACTCCCATTCCAGCGAGGCTGCACCAGCCATAGGTGAAGGCTAGGTTGTAAGCTGGAACGATGCGTCCGTAGGTAGTAAGCGGACAAGCACTAAGGAAGCTAGGGAAATATTGTTTTAACGCGGCGATCAGGCCGAAGACCGTGGCCCCGAAGAGCCAGGTGATCGCTGTCGCGAAAAACCAGAGGACAGGTGTGGAAGTCGATTTATCAATCCGGGCGCGCTCGATAGCCAACTGCGCACCGGAGACGCGAGTGCCAGTTGCGGAACCGATCGGTGCGTCGGAGGGCGCGGATGTCTGCGTGGGATTCTCGGCAACGGCGGTCATTTCGATTCAGTCCAGTTGATCAAAGGAGGGCGGGACGGGGTGGCGGAAGCGGCAAC
>JANLQB010000853.1:0-1997 GCA_031367565.1 Verrucomicrobiota bacterium | reverse complement strand
CGAAATAAGTTGCCGCCACCCGCGCGTCTGTTGAATCTCCCGCCCTCACTTTCCCACATATGAAAACTCCAATTCGTGTCGCAGTCACCGGGGCAGCAGGCCAAATCGGCTACTCCCTCCTTTTCCGCATCGCCTCGGGCGCCATGTTCGGCCCGGATCAACCGGTCGAACTCAACCTCATCGAAATCGCCCCCGCGCTTCCGACCCTCGGCGGCGTGGTGATGGAACTCGACGACTGCGCATTTCCTCTGCTCAAAAAAATTACTGCCACTGCCGATCTCGACGAAGGCTTCCGCGGCGTGAACTGGTCGCTCCTCGTCGGCAGCGTCCCGCGCAAGGCCGGCATGGAGCGGAAGGATTTGCTCGGTATCAACGGGAAGATCTTCATCGGGCAAGGCCAGGCTATCGCAAAAAACGCGGCGTCCGATGTGCGCGTCCTCGTGGTCGGAAATCCGTGCAATACGAATTGCCTCATCGCCATGAACAACGCGAAGAGCGTTCCCGCCGATCGCTGGTTCGCGATGACGCGCCTCGATGAAAACCGCGCCAAAGCGCAACTCGCACAAAAGGCCGGAGTGGACGTCACCAGCGTCTCCCATCTCGCGATCTGGGGAAACCATTCCGCGACGCAATACCCCGACTTTCACAACGCCCGCATCGACGGCGCGCCCGTCACGGAAGTCATCAAAGACAGCCCATGGCTCGAAGGCGAATTCATCGCCACCGTGCAGCAGCGCGGAGCCGCCATCATCAAAGCGCGAGGCTCATCAAGCGCAGCCTCCGCCGCGAATGCCGTGGTCGATACCGTCCGCTCGCTCACCACGCCGACGCACAAAAACGACTGGTACAGCGTCGCCGTCTGCGCCAAAGGCGAATACGGCACCGACGCCGGCCTCATCTCATCCTTCCCGATCCGCACCATCCCCGGCGGCGGTTATGAGATCGTGAGCGGCGTGAACGTGAACGACTTCAGCCGCGGCAAAATCGACGCGACGCTCAACGAACTGCGCGAGGAGCGCTCGATGGTCGCGGAGCTACTGGGCTAAAGCCGACTCGGCATTCCAAAAGTTGAAACGACCGCTTCGAAAGAAGCGGTCGTTTTTTGTGTGGCCGCGCGTCCCTTACTGCCCGCTCGTCGCCAGACACGCGCCGATGAAGCCCTTGAACAGCGCGTGCGGCTTGTTTGGCTTCGATTGAAACTCCGGGTGAAACTGGCATGCGAGATACCACGGGTGATCGCGCAGCTCGATCAACTCCACGAGCTTTCCGTCCGGCGATGTGCCCGAGATCACGAATCCCTTTTCCTCCATCTGCTCGCGATAAACGTTATTGAACTCGTAGCGATGCCGATGCCGCTCGCGGATCTCCTGTTTCCCGTAAACTTGCAGCGCCTTCGTCCCGTCCTGGATGTGGCAATCCCACGTCCCCAAGCGCATCGAAGCGCCCTTGCCCTTCACCTTTTTCTGATCAGGCATCAGGTCGATCACGGGGTTCGGACTGCTCTTGTTAAATTCGGTGCTATTCGCGTCTTCGAGCCCGCAAACATTTCGCGCAAACTCGATCGTCGCGATCTGCATTCCCAGACATAGCCCGAGATACGGAATCTGCTGCTCCCTCGCATACCGCGCCGCCGCAATTTTCCCCTCCACACCCCGCTCGCCGAAACCACCGGGCACGAGAATCCCCGAGACGTGGCCGAGCTTTGCGCCGAGGTCTTCCTTCTCCAAATCTTCCGCATCGACTTCCTCGATTTTCACGTCGCAATCCGCCGACGCCGCCGCGTGCGTGATCGACTCGATGATCGATTTGTAAGCGTCCTTGTGCTCCGTGTATTTCCCGACGAGCGCGATCTTCACGTGCTTCTTCGGCTTGATGACGCGATCCACAAATTTCTTCCACGACTTCATGTCCGCCGGCGGCACATCCAGCCCGAGCTGGCTGCACACGATGTCATCGAGTCGTTCCGCTTGAAGCATCAACGGGCACTCGTAAATCGT
>JANLQB010000834.1:0-7540 GCA_031367565.1 Verrucomicrobiota bacterium | reverse complement strand
GTGTTCAGCTCGCGCAGGAACGTGTAGAGCGTGCTCGATTTTCCGCAGCCGGTCGGGCCGGTGACGAGGATGATTCCGTTCGGCATCGCGAGCAGCGCGCGGATGCGGGCTTCGAGCGCGGCGTCCATGCCGAGGCCGCCGAGATCGAGCCGCTCGCGACCGAGCAAACGGAGGCTCACGCTTTCGCCATTCACCGATGGAATCGTGGCGATGCGCACGTCGAAGCGCTGGCCATCGAGCTCGATATTGAGGCGTCCATCCTGCGGCAGGCGGCGCTCGGCGATGTCGAGGTGCGCCATGATTTTCAGTCGGGAGACGAGCGCGTTTTGGAGAATGCGCACGTTCGGCGGGACGGCGACTTCGTTCAGCGAACCATCGACGCGGTAGCGGATGCGGAGGTCGGATTCGAGCGGCTCGATGTGGATGTCGGTCGCGCGTTCGCGGATCGCTTCGCTGAAAATCTGATTCACGAACCCCATGATCGTCGCCTCCTCGTTGTCCTCGAGCACGGTCACTTCCTGCCGCAGCGCGTCGGGCTCCGCGTCGGAGTTTTTTTCCTCGATCAATTCATCGAACCGCGCCGCGCCGACGCCGTAACCGCTCCTCAGCGCCTCCACGATCGCGGTGCGCGTCGAGACGATCCACGTAACGTTTTGATCAAGCGTCTGACCGGCCATCTGGCGCGCTTCGAGGTCGAAGGGATCGTAGGTAAAAAGTTGCAGGCTCGTCCCGTTCGCGAGACCGGGCAGGACGCGGTGGCGCAGCGCGAGCCGCGCGGGCAGCTTCGTGTACGGCGGATTTTCGGGATCGACCTCGGGCGCGGCCACGAACGGAAGTTGCAGCGCGCGGCTGAGCTGCTCAAAGAACGCGGGCTCGTCCGTCAGCACTTCCGCATCGAGCGCGGCATCGACGAGTCGCGCGCCGATCCGCGAGGCGTTTTCGAGCGACTCCGCGAGCGCAGCATCGTCCGTGCAACCACTCGCGCGCGCCGCTTCGAGCAGAAGCTTTTCGATCGGCCTGGAGGTCGCGATCACTTTTTAAAAACGGGCTTGCCCGTTTGCCGGCGCGCGGGCGTCTCGCTGGCATCTTTCGGTTCGCGGAGCGGCAGGTCCGGAAAAAGTTCCGCGGCGTCCAGACCGATGTCCGTGCGGCTGTCTTCCAGCTCGCTCGTGGCCGCCGTGTCGTCGGCACTTTCCACCACGACCGGCTGGATGAAGATGACGAGTTCCTTGCGCGATTTCGTTGTCTTTGTGGTCTTGAACGCGTTCCCAAGATACGGGATGCGGCTGAGGTAGGGGATGCCGGAACTGGTCTTCTCCTCGTTCTCGGTGATCAATCCGCCGAGCACAACCGTGGTGCGATTGGCGACGGTCACATTGGTGAGCAGCCGCTCGGTGGCGATGATGGGCACGGTGTTGTCGGAGATTTGCTGGGAGCCGACCACGGTGTCGTTCACCTGCGCGATGTTGAGGCTGACTTCCTTGTTGCTGTTGATGAGCGGGATGACTTCCAGCTTCAGCACCACGTCTTGATACGCGATGTTCGTGCGCACGTTGCTCGTGTTGGCGAGGTCGGTGATGCTGCTCGTCGGGACGGGAATGCGGCGACCCGAAGTGATGACGGCCTTCTTGTTATTCGCGGCGTAGATCGCGGGGCGGCTCAGGATTTTGAAACGCTGCGTGCCTTCCAGCGCGCGGACAAAGGCGTCCACGCCATTTCCGATTTGCCCGTAAACATTGAGTCCAGCCAATGCTCCGAGGCCCGGCTTCACGATCGGATTTCGCACGTCAGCCACGGTCTTCGCGAGCTTGTCCAGCGTGATGAAACTGGCGGCGTATTCGCCATGGCCGTCCGCCTTGAATCGCCGCAGGTAATCGACGCCGAATTCCATCTCATCGCCGAGCGTGAGCTGGCCGATGATCGTCGCGAGATAAACCTGTGGCGGCTTGCGATCGAGCCGGTCCAGGAGGCTCGTGATTTTCGCGATGTCCTCGCGCGGGCCGTAGGCGATGAGTTTATTCGCCTGCACATCGGCGACGAGGCGCGTTTTGCCGATGAGGACGGAAAGCGGCGGCGCCGTTTCCTCTGGCGGCAGCAATTGGTCTTCGTAACCGATCGGCGCATTCGTGCTGCCTTCGCGCTGCGTCGTCGCGCGGCGCGGGCGACCGGCGAGCGTGGTGGGATCGGAGGAAGCCGTGGGCGGCCGACGCGTGCGGACGACTTCACCGCCGGCCATGGTGCTGCTGCCGCTGCCGGTGTCTTGCAGGATGTCGGCGAGCACGGGCAGGACTTGATCGACGAAGACGTAACGCAGCCGTCGTTCGAGCGGCGCGATCTGTTTGATGGGTTGGTCGAATTCCTCGATCAACTTCCGCGCGTAAACGTGGTCGGATTCCTGCGCGACGAGCATGATGCGGTTCAGGCGATCATCCGAAACGACGCGCGGCGGCACCGCAGTGACGAGCCGCGCGGGAATGCGCGCGGCCGTGGTGGCGTCGCCGAGGGTCGCGGACGTGACCGTCGGCACGAGCTGCGTGACGCGCGTGGTGAATGTCGAAGTCAGAATCTGCCCCACGATCACGGCGTCGGCGTATTTCAGCGGATAGAATTCCGTGCGAAGATTCGATTGATCCTGCGGCACATCGAGGATGGTGGCGACGCGCAGAATTTGCCGGATGTTGTCCGCGTTTTCCGTGATCAGAATGCCGGGTGGACTCGCGACGGGCGTGAGCCGACCAAACGTATTCAGCCCGACGTGACTCCACAACGTGCTCGCCGCTTCCGAGGGATCGAGGTGCTCGAGCTTGAGAAAATAAGAGGCCATCGAGTGGCCGGTCGGCAGGTCTTCCGGGGACATGTTTACCGAAAGCCCGCGTGTGATGTTGGCCTGCGGTGCGGTGGCGAGAGTCACGCGGACGCTGAGGCCGTCGGGCGATTGCGTGAGCACGTAGCCGTTGAGCTGGAGGCTCGATTCGATCAACTCCACCGCTTCGAGCTGGGTGATCGGTTTCGCCGTCACGAGGCTGATCGGTTTCCCATCGAAAATGCCCGATTCTTTCACGACCGATTTGCCGGTGAGCAGTTCGTAGATTCCGAGCACGTCGCTGATGCCGTTGTTCGGAAACTGAAGCTGAATTGTCGCATCCGCGCTCGGAGCGGCGGGTGCGGGAGGCGTGGGATTTTGCGCGTGTAGATTTCCGGTGAGCAAGACGGCTCCGAGAGTGGAAGCGAGGAAGGTTCTCATTTTTTGACGGGTTCGGCGGGCGCTTCGCCGGCAGCGGCGGGCTTCGGTTCAGTGGGAGTTTTCGGGTCGTGATCGGCGCGCGCGTCTTCCAACGCGCGTTGCACGAAGGCGAGTCGCGTGGCGTCGCTGGCGCTGGGGAAGGCGGCGAGGAAGTTGGAAAACGATTTACGGAAAATTTCCTGCGCCTCGGCGGGGAGCGTCTCGAAGTCCTTGGCGGCGGCGGGCTGAAGCGTGCGCAGCAGCGCCTCGACGACGAGGGCGGCTTCGGTACGCGGCGCGGGCTTCGACGTGTTGTCGAGCTTCGGCGGCGTGAGCCGGTCGGGATCAAAACGCAGCGTGATCTTCTGATCCCCCGCCGCGATCGTCGCGGTGACGCTGCGCAGATCGTTGTTCTCGCTGACTTCGATCAGCTTCCAGCCCTGCGGATTCGGATGCGAGCCGACGACAAACGAGCGCGCACTCGCCCGATCCCAAACCGTGACGATCTTCCCATCCGGCAAACTCGCGACGCCGGAAAGGATGAGCGATTCGGAAAGCGTGAGCACGCGGCGGAACGGCGGCCTTTGCAAAAGATCGGGGTAACTCTCGGCAGTGACTGGTGCGGGGATCGCGGGTTGATTGGCGAGACCGCTGGTGCAGAGGAACGTGAAGACCAAAGTAAGGAGGAAAAGTGCGGTGTTAGTGGTCACGTCGTGTTGCGGCCCATGCGGGCTTGTCCTCATTGAATTCGCTTCCATGCAGCTTCAAAACGGTCTGCGCCGTAAATCTGTTTTCTGATCTGGATAGCACGAGCGAGAACTTCACCCGCAGCGCCGCCGCCCTCGTGTCGATCGTTGAAGTCTGAGTTTTCCTTGAACCACTTAACCGTTCTATCCCACTCGTCCATGTAGCCAAATACGGTAAGTATTAGGCTATCGCGACCAATACCCGATTTCTTGTCCTCCGCCAGAAGCCAATCGAGTTGGGAGGTATCACCGAGTGCATAGTGATAGTGACGAAGGGCGAGCGATGGGATGTAGCCAAGGCTGTCGCGGTAACGATCAAGTTGTGGCTTGATTGTTTTGTCACGCAGAAGCGCCGCTTCGTTGATGAGGTCGAACATCTTTAGCGATACTTCGTCATTGTGAGGCAGACCGAGGAGCCTCTCAAGCAGGGCCGGATCATACTTCGGATAAGGCTGCGTGCCACTGACAGTTAGGCCGGTGTTAAACAGATTGCGATCGTAGTGAGAGCGAGATGGCGAAGAGCACCCGGCCCCTAAGAAAAGAACGCCGACTGCAATCGAAATGAAGGCATCCGCGATGCGCGCTGTCGGTATAAGCCTCCTCAATGATTTCATGGTTTGAAAAGCCGCGCGACAGTCACGTTGCAGGCCATTTTCGTAGGCTGGCCGGCGACCGGAGTGAGCAAGAGGTATTTGATGAGCTGGAATTTTTCGGGCGATTGCAGGTCGGCGAGCCAGCGGAAGAGCGCGTTGTCTTGGCCGGTGATTTGGAGCGAGATGGAGAGGTCGCGGTGGTGCGGGCCGCCGTCGGGTTTGAGCAGGACGGGCAAGGTGATTCTGAGGCCGCGCTGGCGGGCGGTGCTCTGGAGTTGCTCGAGGAAAATGCTGTGCGCCTGGCCGCCGTCGCCCATCGCAGGCATCGTCGCATCGAGCCACGCCTGGCGCTCTTTCCAAAACGGCGCGTCGCCCGAGGCGGCGACCGCGGCGGTGAAACGCGATTGCAGGTTTTCGATTTTCTCCTGCGCGGCGGCCAGACGCGCACGGTGATTTTTCCAGACGAAAAATCCCACGACGAGCACGAGCACGGCGAGGCACAGGGCGAGCAGCGTTTTCTCCGATTTCGTGAGCGTGCGGGTCATCGCATTTTCCCTTTGATCTCGAAGGTCGCGGAGCCATCCGCGGCGATCGTCGGTTGCAGCATGCTCCACGCATAGACGCCGAGCGGGGCGTCTTTGCTGATCGTGTTGAAATAGGTGTAGGCCTCTTTCGCCGAGCGCGCGGTACCGGCGACAGTGAGATCGGCGACCTTCGATTCAAAGCGCGTGAGCACGACATCCGCGGCGGTGAGGCAGCGGGAAAATCCGTCGAGATGCGCGATGGGATAACGGCGCGGCTCCAGCGCCATACGCAGCGCGGTCCAGCGCGCCTGGCCGGCGGCGACGATTTCATTTTCGGCACGGATGCGACCCTGATCGGCTCCATTGCCCGAGGCGGCGGTCGGAATATTTAGCGTCGCCTCGATGTGCGCGGCTTCGGTTTCGAGAGCGACGAGGTTTTTCCGCTGACCGTAGAGCCACCAAAAGAGCGGCACGAGCAGCACGGCGATCGCGGCCCAGCGGAGCAGGCCGAGACGGCGTCGGCGCAAGGCCTGACGGGCGGCGACGGGTAGCAGCTCGGTGGTCGCCTCGCGTCGAAGCGCCGAGCCATCGGGCGCGGGTCGCGCTTTTGCCTGCACGGGCAGACGGAGTTGCGTGCTGAGTTCGTGCGCTTCGCCCGCGGTGAATTCGCCCCACAATTCAATGCCCGAGATTTTCGCGAGCACGCCCTGCTGCTCGAGCGCGAGACTGGCGATGCGGATTTCCGGCGCGGCGTGGCCGTTCAAATCGCGCGTGGCGGAGACGATCTGGCTGTGGAGCAGTCGGCCGCCGCTGCCCGCGCAAAGCACGAGCCGGCCTTGTTCTTCGAGCACGACGAGTTTGCCTTCGGGGATTTGGAAAAGCCGCGCGTTGGGCAGGAGCGCGCCCGCTTTCGATCCGCTGAGCGTCGCCGCGGCATCGGGCATGACGACATCCACACTCACGAGTGAATGCCCGTTTCCCTGCACCATGATGTGGCAGCCAAACGCCGTCTGTTCGACGCCGACATTCGTGAGCCCGCGCTTTTCTAACTGCGCGAACGCGAGCTTCCGCACGAGCTGGCGATCTTCCGTGGGCGCGGAAAAGGCGAACGTGCGGCACGAGCGTGCGGGCAGTGCGACGACGACGGAATTTTTTTCCCGCGCGCCCTGCTCCGGGTCATCCGCCGAGCCCTGCCAAACGCTCGCGCCGCGGCGATCGCAGCGCCACACTTCCCAATGCGCGTCGCCCGCCGGCAGGATGATCGTGGTGGAAAACATGCGCGATTTACTCCTCGTGAATGACGCTGATCGCGGGGCCGCTGATGATCGTGAGCCGGCGTTCCAGCGAGCCGGCGCGCGCGTAGCATTCCGTGCGTTTCACGGGATGATCAAGCGTGAGCAGCGGGAGGACGGCGGTGTAGTTGAGCTGCGGCACATCGAGGACGAGGCGGGCTTGGGCGAGCGTGGCGAAACGGCGGTCATCGAGCGTGTCGGGCAGGCCGTCCGCGCCGAGGCGCGCGCTGATGAAGCGGTTCACTTCGGACTCCGTGACATCGAAAAGGACGGCGAGCATTTCCGCCGAGGCGCGGTGGATGTCGATCGTGCCGTCGCCGTAGATCGTGAAGAAATCGCGCCAGTCGGGGCGCACGTTGTCGAGCTCCTCCGCGCCGCGGATCATGGTGATGTCGTCGAGATTATCGAGCGGGCGATTGTCGGGCAGATCGGAGCGGCCCATCCGCGTGTAGAAATCGCGCTCGGCACCGTGCGGACGCGGACGATCGCCGGGATCGATCCAGTCGGCGAGGGAATCCACGAGCGTCTCCGCCTGGCGCTCGTCCATGCCCCATTTCACAAAAAGTCGCTGCGCAAACCGGCGCTGCACGGGACTCGTCGCGAGCTGATTTACGGCGAGGCGCGTGCCTTCGTTGGTCATCATGACTTCGTAGGAAGACGTGGAGGAAACCCACTGGTGCAGGAGCGGATCACCGAGTTCGATGTCGGGATGGACGGAAAGGGTCTGCGCGGATTGCAGGAGTAGGCGCGCGCGAAATTCCTTCTCGGCGTGCAGCGATTCATCGAGCCCCCGCTCCAGATGCGAGACGAGGCCGATGACCGCGAAAGACATAAGCATAATCGCCCACAGCACGAGCAGGAGGCTCGACGCGCGATGGCGGGCGATGCGGGGTGGATGAGCTTTCACGCGGTTTCAAAGACGGCGCGGAGCGCGGATTTGCGGCCGGGCAGGGAAAGCCGCAGCTCGATGAGCGGCGGGCGGCTGGAGCCTTGTTGCTCGACCCACGCTTTTTTCACCGGATCGTAAAAGCGCCACTCGACGCGGTCCACTTCCGGCAGCAGATCGATCCAGAAACGGCCCTGCGTGTCCGGCTGCACGAATTGGTTTCCCTGCTTCGAACGCAGCGGACTTTCCGGCACGGGCTCGCCGTCTTCGCTCGTG
>JANLQB010000831.1:0-3664 GCA_031367565.1 Verrucomicrobiota bacterium | reverse complement strand
CCGCTTCGGGCGGGTGCGGGTGACTGCGCCATAGGAAGGGGCACGAAGGATTGCAAATCTGCGTTTGAGTGTTCAGACAGGAGCTTTCGTAAGAAGCAAACCGGGGGGCGTTGCTTGGTCCCGGTTGCCCTTCGTGATCTCGTCCCTGTGTGCTCGCCTACCAGACAGCGGGAAATGGTGCCTCTGCTATTTCCAAAAGGGCGCACGGTCGGTAAACGTCGCGGCATGTTCCGCCGCATCTTTGTGCTTCTGCTCGCCTGCACGTCCACTTTCGCCGCGCCGTTGCGGACGAAAAATGTGATCTTCATCTCGACCGACGGCTTGCGCTGGCAGGAGGTTTTTCGCGGAGCGGAGGAGGCGCTGATGACGAAGGAGAATGGCGGTATCGCACCCGCCGCGCTGAATGCGGTGCGGAAGAAATACTGGCGCGCGACGGCAGAGGAACGGCGCGCGGTGCTGATGCCTTTTGTGTGGGGCGAGGTGGCGAAGCGCGGGCAGATTTTTGGGAATCGCGACAAGGGCAGCGACGGGCATGTGACGAATACGTTTAATTTTTCGTATCCGGGCTACAGCGAATTTCTGTGCGGGCGGGCGGACGATGCGCGGATCACGACGAATGATCCGATCCCGAATCCGAACATCAGCGTGCTCGAATTTTTGCACGGGCGGCCCGGCTTTGCGGGGAAGGTGGCGGCTTACAATACCTGGGACGTGCTTTCCGCGATCCTGAACCGCGACCGGAGCGGTCTGCCGATGTGGACGCAGGGCGACAAATCCGCGCCCGGCGTCGGAGGCCCCGTGCAGCGACTCGTGGAGGAAATGCTCGCGACGCATCCGTGGCCGTGGCGCGAGGAATCGTTCGACGTGTTCACCTTCCAGGCCGCGAAGGAATATCTCACCGAGAAAAAGCCGCGCGTCTTTTACGTGAACTTCGGCGAAAACGATGAGTGGGCGCACGCGGGCCGCTACGACAACTATCTCGCGTCGATCGTGAACGTGGACCGCTTCATCCGCGAGCTATGGGAGACCGCGCAGTCGATGCCCGAATATCGCGACACGACGACGCTCATCCTCACGACCGATCACGGTCGAGGCGATGGTTTGGAGAATTGGAAAACGCACGGCAAAGCCATCCCCGAATCCCGCGAATGGTGGGCCGCCGCGATGGGCCCCGACACGCCCGCGCTCGGTGAGCGCGGAAACGTGGCGCCCGTCGTCCAGGCGCAGATCGCCGCGACGATTGCGAAGTTTCTCGGAGAAGATTTCCGCGTTGCCGTGCCGGAGGCGGCGGAGGCAATTGGGGAGTTTTTTGCGGAGTAGTCTCGCTGAACCCCGAAGCGCAGCGCCTCGAAAAAGCCTGTCATCTTGAGCGAAGCCGAAAGACCTCTCGCATCTCCGGGTGGGCAAAGGCGGCAGGCGGGGAAAAGTCAGAGGTGTTTCGACTCCGCTCAACATGACAGCTTTTTGGATTTTCATTTTGCCATGGTCGCGCCCAAGGTGCGCGCGCCTCGTTTCCGCCATGCGCTTTCTTGCCCTCCTTTTTCTCGTCACGATCGCCCGCGCCGCGGATTGGCCGGAGTTCATGGGGCCGACGCGCGATCAAGTCTCCGTCGAGACGGGGTTGCTCGACGCGTTTCCAAAAGACGGGCCGCGGCTCGTGTGGGAGAAGGCGGTTGGGAAGGGCTACAGTGCGCCGTCGGTGCGCGGCGATTTGCTCGTCGTGCATCATCGCATCGGGAATGAGGAAATCGTGGAGACGGTCGATGCGAAGACGGGCGCGGGGGGGTGGAAGTATGCGTATGCGACAACTTATCGCGATCCTTTCGGTTACAACGACGGACCGCGCTGCACTCCGCTGCTGACGGCGGACCGTTGCTTTACTTTTGGCGCGGAGGGCACGCTCATTTGTCTCGAACTTGCGACGGGGAAGCCGGTGTGGCAGCGCGAGACGCAGAAGGATTTTGAAGTCCCGGCGGCATTTTTCGGCGCGGGCAGTTCGCCGATTTTGGAAGATGGAAAACTGATCGTGCAGGTCGGCGCGCAGCCGAATTCCGGCGTGGTCGCGTTCGATGCGGCGACGGGGAAAACGGTGTGGGAAAACGTGGGCGAGAAATCGTGGACCGGCATCCCGATGACGGGCTGGCCGGGTGAGCGTTCGGTGATATGGAATCGCTCCGATCCCGTGTTCGACAAGCAAGCGAGTTACTGCACGCCGGTCGCGGCGACGATTCACGGGAAACGGTGCGTGCTCGTGATGACGCGGCAGGGGCTCGTTTCGCTCGATCCGAAAACGGGTGCGGTGAATTTTTCGTTTTGGTTTCGGGCCCGCCAAAACGACACCGTCAACGCGATGACGCCGGTCGTCAGCGGCGACACGATTTTTATTTCGACGGCATATTTCAAGAACGGCTCGGTACTGTTGCGCGTGAAACCGGACGGGAAATCGGTGGAGGAAGTCTGGCGTGGCTTGCAGCTCGAAATGCACTGGACGCGGCCGGTTTTGGCGGACGGGCATCTGTTCGCGTTCAGCGGACGCAATGAGCCGGACGGGCGATTTCGCTGCGTGGAAATGGCGACGGGAAAACTGAAATGGGATCGCGACGAAGCGTGGCCGAACGGCGGTCATGGCCGCGTGCGAAAGGGCGATGAGCCAAAGGTATTCGGGCGCGGTTCGGCGATTTTGGCCGATGGGAAATTGCTCGCGCTCGGCGAAGCGGGATTGCTCGGCCTTTTCAAACCGAACACCGAAAAGTTGGAAGAACTCAGCCGCTGGCAAGTGCCGCAACTCGGCTACCCATGCTGGGCTGCGCCGGTCCTCGCGAACAAGCTCCTCTACTTGCGCGACGAGGATCATCTCGTCTGTTACGACCTCGCGAAGCCGTAGTTATCCGGCCCGCTTTTTCCCATGCCATTTCATCTGCCCGCGATCACCCGGCGCCAATTTCTCGTCCGCACCGTCGCTGGCGGCGCGAGTGCGCTGGCGGCCCAGCACGGCATCGCGGAAGAGCCGTCGGTCGATCCCGATTTGTGGGCGTTTTACTCCGACTCGCACATCGCGGAGAGCACGGCGAAATTCTGGCGCGGCGAGGCGATGTATGACAACGCGCGGCGCGTGAATCGCGAAATGTTCGGCCTGGCGAAACGTCCGTGCGGGCTCATTCATTTCGGCGACTGCGCGTTCAAACTTGGGATGCCGGAGGATTACGTCACGTTTCAATCGACGATCCGGGCGATGCCGCAGGCGGGAATCCCGGTGCATCTCATGGTGGGAAATCACGATGAGCGGGAGGCGTTTTGGAAATGCCTGAGCAAAGAGACGGAAGGCCCGCGCCCGATCGCGCACCGGCAAATCGCGATCGTCGAACACAGGCACGCGAATTTTTTTCTACTCGATTCGCTGGATGAAACCGACGAGTCGCCCGGCGCGCTCGGCAAGGAACAGTGCGCGTGGCTGGCGAAGGAACTCGACGCGCGCCCGGATCAGACGGCACTCGTGTGCGTGCATCATCCGCCGCTCATCGGTGCGAAAGAGGACTCGGAATCCGGCATCACGGATACGAAGGCCTTGCTGGAGGTCATCGTGCGGAGGCGGCAGGTGAAAGCGGTGATCTGCGGCCACACGCATCGGTGGAAACTTTCGATGTTTGGCGACCTGCATTTGGTA
>JANLQB010000805.1:0-8155 GCA_031367565.1 Verrucomicrobiota bacterium | reverse complement strand
CGGCAGCAACTTCGGCGCAGGCGGGAGCTTCTCCACACCGTCCAAAAGTTGGTCGATCTTGTCTATGTCCCGTTCGGTTTGCAGCAGCATGATGAATTCAGGTCGAAATGATTAAGCAAACACCGCGCCGCGTGTCGTCTTGCGCCCGGCGCAGGTTCCGTGTGAAATCCTTCTTATCGTGCCTTCGCTCTCACCACGCCGAATCTGGAATACCATCCGTCGCGACCTAAAGCGCGGCTGGTCCGCAACATACCACGATTACAAAACGCTGCCGCGCATCGATTCGTGGCAGTGGCCGTATTGGGGGGAAAATTCGCACACGATCCCAGTGCATATCGTCACGGGTGAGGGCGAATGGCGCATGGCGGCGTGGGCGCTCGCGAGTTGGTTTTGCGCGACCGATCAGGGCTGGCCGGTGGTCGTTCACGACGATGGGACGCTTTCCACGGAAGCGAGCGAAACGCTGCGCGAACTCTTTGGAGTAAACCTGATCATCGTCACGCGCGCCGAGGCCGATCCAGCGATGGATGTGCGGCTAAAGGCATTCCCATTTTGCGAGGAATACCGGAACGCGCAGACGAAGGCACTGAAGGTTTTCGACATCGCGCAATTCACCGGCGGCGACCGCTGCATCGTGCTGGAGCCGGACGTGCTTTTTTTCCAGAAGCCGATCGAGATTCTCACATGGGCAGGCTTGGCATGGGCGGGCTTGGAAACCGAGCCGTGCTGGTTTTGCGAAGACGCGGTGGAAAACGCCACGATCACGGCAGCGGAAGCGCGCGATGAGCTCGGCGTGAAGCTCTGGCGGCGCGTGGATACGGGCGTTTGTCTGCTGTGGAAAAAGGCGCTCGACCTAGACTTCATCGACCGCGCGCTGGCGCAGACTTCCGTTTTGAAAGGCACGCCCGATCGCACGGCGAGCACGCTCATCGCGCTGTGCGCGTCGCAACACGATGTCGGCGGGCTGTTGCCGAAATCGTATGAAGTTTCGCTGGCACGGAACGCGGCGTCGGATGCGATCTCGCGCCGTTACAGCGGAGCCGCACGCGAGCGTTTTTTTGCCGAGGGTTTGAAGCGTCTCCGCGAAACCGTGCTCACCGTCGGCGCCGCCTGAATCCCACCGTATGCTGAATTACATCTGGCTCGCCTTTCTCCTGATCGCCGTGCTCGTCGGTGGCTTCACGGGCAGGCTGCCGCAGCTGACAACCGGCGCTTTCGACACGGCAAAAATCGCGGTGATGAATATCGCGCTGCCGCTCATCGGCGTAATGGCGATCTGGCTCGGGATCATGCGACTCGCGGAGCGATCGGGCTTCGTGCAAATCCTCGCCCGCGCGCTGCGCCCGCTGATGGTCCGCCTTTTTCCCGACGTGCCCGCCGAACATCCCGCGATGGGCGCGATGCTCATGAACATGGCGGCGAACATGCTCGGCCTCGGCAACGCCGCCACGCCGCTCGGCCTGCGGGCGATGAGCCTGCTGGAAAAGCTCAACCCGCGTCCCGGCGTCGCCTCCAATGCGATGTGTACTTTTCTCGCGATCAATACGGCGTCAATCCAGCTCATCCCGACGACGGCGATCGGCCTGCTCACCGTGGCAAAATCGACGAACCCAACCGCGATCGTGCCGTCCGCTTTTCTCGCCACGCTCTGCGCGGCGGTGTCCGGCGTCACGGCGGCGAAGCTGCTCGAACGATTGCCGATGTTCCGCTTGCCACCCGCAACGGCGGTCGCGGCGGTCGCGGCGGTCGTGGCGAGCGAAGGTGCGGCGCAGGATTCCACGGAGGAACTCGCGATCGAGAAGATCGAAATCACGCCGATGACGCCGATGAAAACCATCGCGCTCGCGCTCTTCATCGTGGCCTTCGCGGTGATGTTTGTCTTCCTCGCATTTCCGCAGTGGCTCAGCGGATTCATGACGGTCCCGCCGCGTCCCGCCGATCTCGAAGGAAAGCCGGACATCATCCGCAGCCTCTTCGCGGTGTCGATCCTCGCCGTCCCGTTTCTGCTCTCATTCTTCCCGCTCTACGCGACGCTGCGCGGCGTGAAAGTTTATGAGCAATTTGTCGAAGGCGCAAAGGAGGCGTTCGGCGTCGGCATGCGCATCGTGCCGTTCCTGGTCGCGATGCTCGTGGCCATCTCGATGCTGAAAGAAGCGGGCGTGATCGCGCTGATGACCCAGGCGCTCACGCCGATCTTGAACGCGATCCGCTTTCCTGCCGATCTGCTGCCGATGGTGCTCATGCGCCCGCTCAGCGGCAGCGCCACGCAGGGGCTTTTCGTGGAACTCATCAGCCGCACTGGCGATGGCTTCGGCCCGGACTCACTCATCAGCCGGATGGCCGCAACGATTTACGGCAGCACCGAGACGACGTTCTACGTGATCGCGGTGTATTTCGGCAGCGTGGCCGTGCGGCAAACGCGCCATGCCATCGCGGCGGGGCTGATCGCGGATACGGTGGCGGTCATCGCGTCGATCGCGATTTGCCGTTTGTTATTTGGCTAAGCCGGCGCGTTTTCGGAGCGATTCGATGTCCAGCTTTTCGATGTAGGCGATCAAGTTTTTCCACACGGGGTGGAAGCCGAAATTACCCTTCGTCATTTCGTCGATCGCGTCGCGTTTGGCCCAGCCTTGGACGGCGATCCGGTAGATTGCGATCATCGTTCCAGTCCGGTCGGAACCGTGCTGGCAGTGGACAAAAACGGGCTGGTTCTTTTTCGCGGTGGCGAGTTTTAGAAAACGGATAACGTCCTCGTCTTCGGGATGCCACGTTTTGAAAGAGATGTGCTCAAGCGCGAGTTGGGTGCCAGCGGCTTCGTCAGTGTCGGAATGAAACGCGCGGAGATCGATCACCGTCTTCACCCCCAACTTCTCCGCCGCCCGCAAACCGTCCGCCGTCGGCTGCGCGCCGCGATATAAGTTTGAGGTGACGCGGTAGAAATTAGGCAGGCCCGGACGGATGATTTTTTCGGCGGGCTCGCGGGCAGCTGCGACGTGAAGCGTGGTGCGGACGGTGAGCAGGAAAAGTGCGCTGAGTGGAAAAGATGAAAGCGGGTTCATGGCCGAAGACTATCCTGAACGCGGTCAATTTTGATGCGTGAAATCGTGCTCGTCCTCCTCCTCGTCCTCGTTCTCGAAAGCCCGCCATTCGAGGACGAGGAGGATTACGATTGCGTGCAAAAAAGAACCGGCGCCTCGTTTCCGTGGCGCCGGTCGTGCCCTGATTGCCTAACGTTTTTGCTGAAGGCTAGACGGCTTTTTCGCCGGTCTCTTCGGTCCGGATGCGCACGGCTTCATCGACACTGCTGATGAAGATCTTGCCATCGCCGATCTTGCCGGTTTTCGCGGCTTTGATGATGGCGGCAGTCGCTGCTTCGAGCTGGGCGTCGGCGAGAACGACCTCGACTTTGATCTTCGGCAGGAAGTCCACGACGTACTCCGAGCCGCGATAGATTTCGGTGTGGCCTTTCTGGCGTCCGAATCCTTTCACTTCGCTCACGGTCATGCCCTCGATGCCGATTTCGGCGAGCGCATCTTTCACTTCCTCGAGTTTGAACGGTTTGATGATTGCTTCGATTTTTTTCATGGGTGCAAAACTTTCCCGACCCTGCCGCTTCCTATTTTCGGAAAGCGTTTCTGCAGGAAGGCCCTGGCGTCCGGGCCGGGAGGTTGATTGTTTGGTGACTCCTCCGACTTAGAGGATGTAGCCCTCCTCTTGGTGATCGGTGATGTCGAGGCCCTGGCTTTCCGCTTCAGGCGTTGGCCGCAGACCGACGATGACTTTCACGATCGTGGCGATGACGACGGTGCCGACAATCGAGAGCACGAGGGTGATCGCGACGGCCTTGAGCTGCTGGCTGAGGAGGCCGCCTTCGGCCACGAGTTTGAAGAGTCCGTTGGCTTTGGCGTAGCTGTTCGCGTCGGTCAGGTTGCCGTTCACTTTGGCGGTCGCGAGGAGGCCGGTGAGGATCGAGCCGAGCGTCCCGCCGACGGCGTGGATGCCGAAGGTATCGAGCGCGTCGTCGTAGCCGAACGCGTTCTTCACGAAGACCACGAAGATGTAGGGAACGACGGCGGCGAGCAGGCCGATGATCATCGCGCCAGTGGCGTCCACGAATCCGCAAGCGGGCGTGATGACGACGAGACCTGCGACGATGCCCGAGCAGAAGCCGAGGATGGATGGGTGGCCTTTGTGGATCCACTCAATGAGCGCCCAGAGGAATCCGGCGGAGGCGGCGGCGAGCGTAGTGGTCATGAAGGCATTCGCGGAAACGCCGTCGGCGGCGAGTGCGGAGCCTGCATTAAATCCATACCAGCCGACCCAGAGCATTCCGGTGCCGACCATACAAAGCACCATCGAGTGCGGCGCCATCTTCTCTTTGCCAAAACCGAGGCGCTTGCCGAGGATGATACACAGGATGAGTGCGCTCCAGCCCGAGGTCATGTGAACCACGGTGCCGCCGGCGAAGTCGATCGCCTTGATGGTTGCCGTGCCGTTCCAGACGCCGTTCATGAAACCCGTGACGCCCCAGACCATGTGAGCCATGGGGAAGTAAATGACGAACATCCAGATGGCGATGAAGAGCATGACCGCGCTGTATTTCATGCGCTCCGCGATGGCCCCGATGATGAGCGCCGGAGTGATGATCGCGAACATGAGCTGATACATCGAGAAGACGTTCTGCGAGACCCAGTAGCAGTAGTCCGGATTTGGGGCACTCGTGACGTTTTTGAGGAAGAAGAATTCCGTTCCGCCAAGAAACGGCTCAAGCGCAGTGCCGGTGAAACTCTTGCCAAAGACGAGGCTGTATCCAAATGCCCACCAGAGGATGGTGACCATCCCCGCGCAGCCAAGACACTGGGCGAGCACGCTCAGGACGTTCTTTTTACGAACGAGGCCGCCGTAGAAAAGCGCGAGGCCGGGCAACGTCATGAAAAGCACGAGTGCCGCGCAGGTCATCATCCAGCCATTGTGGCCGGGGCCTGCGACGCCGACGGAGGCCGTGGTGAGGCCTTCGGGAATGACGTCGGCTCCATCCTTGTCCTTGGCCGTTTTGAGGCTGGAAGTCGGATCGACGTTGTTCATGTAGGCTTCGAGACCGGCCACACGCTGTTCGAGTGTTGGCTCAGGCTTCTTGGCTTCTTCGGTGGCCGGGGCGGCAGCGGCAGGAGCCGCCGCGTCGGTCTGCGCGTGCAGGGTAGTGTCCCCGAGAGTCACCCACGCGAGCGATGCCGCGAGGATGAGCGCCGGGAGATTCTTGAGGCGTTTCATTGATTAGGTGGTGTGTGTGTGGTTTTTGGGTTTTCCCCGGACCAGCTCCCGATGTTTCAGAAAGCGCATTCCACCATTCGCGAGGCGTTTGGCGGGATGTTTGGCGACCGAAGTTTGTTCGGCGGCGCATTTAGCAGCCACGATGCCACGGACTGCGGGAGTTTATTTTACAGAGGAAAATGGGGCGTGGTGTCCGGTAGCACGCCGCGCCAGGTGCGCGAAAAGCCGCAATCCAATCAGCCGTGGCTAAATACCGACAGGGAGGATATCGAAGGTCGAAGGCATCCGGATTCTGCTCCTTCGACGCCCGACCTTCGACCAGTGCCTCCTACGCCCTCGGATGTGCGTCGTCGTAAGCGCGCTTCAGGCGATCGACCGTCACGTGCGTGTAAATCTGCGTGGTCGAAAGGCTCGCGTGGCCGAGGAGCGACTGCACGCTGCGAAGGTCCGCGCCGGCGTCGAGCATGTGCGTGGCGAAGCTGTGCCGCAGCTTGTGCGGGCTTACTTTCACGGGGATGCTCGTGTGCGGCAGGTAGCGCTTCAGGATGAGGCCGACGTTCACGTGTGCGATCCGTTTGCGCACTTTGCTGAGGAAAAGCGGGCCGCTGTGGACATTGGCTTCCTGGCGATATTTTTGGATCGCCAGCAAGGCGGGCGCGCCGACCGGGACGACGCGCTCTTTCCGGCCCTTTCCGAGTACGCGGACGCTCTCGGTGTAAGGGTCCACGCTTTCCACATTGAGCGCGACGAGTTCGGCAAGGCGCAGGCCGCTGCTGTAAAAAAGCTCGAGGACCGCGGCGTCACGCGCGGGCATCCAGACGGGCGCGCGCTTCGATCGTTCCACGCGCAGCGGAGCGCTGAGCAATTCGTCGATCTGCGTCGCGGTGAGCACCAGCGGAAGCTTCTTCTCCAGCTTCGGGAGCTGCACTTCTTTCAGCGGATTCACGATCAGTCCGTGGCGCTGCGTGAGGAATTTGAAAAACGTGCGCAGCGCCGCGAAGTGCAGCCGAATCGTCGGGCGCGCGAGACCGCGTTTGCTGATCTCGAAAAGGTATCGGCGAAAGTGGTCTGCGGTGAGTTCCTTCCAGCCCGGCATCGGGACGGACGCCCGAAATCCCGCGAGCGCGTGCCGATAGTTTTCCAGCGTGTGCGGCGAGCCATTGCGCTCGACTTCCATGAAGTCGAGAAACTCCTCCAGCAGACGATCGCGCGTGGGCCGTTTCAAAAAAAGGAAACGCGCACGCGTCGGAAGCGCTTACTTTTTGCCGATGAGCGACTCGAGATACGGCGGCTGATCCGTATCGGTAACGTGACCCGTCTTTTCCGTGGTGCGCACGAAAGAAAGCGTGGCCGACCGCTGCTCCACATGATCCGGCGAGCGCGCCACGATCGGGATCGCAAAGTCGCCGTCAGGCAATTTGAAGTGATAGCGAAACGTGCCGTCGGGGCTCAGCTTGATCTCTTTGCCATCGACCCAAACGGTCGCGTTCGGATCGGTGCCGCCGTAGAAAATGATCTCGGCGTTCACGTGCATGAAAAACTTCCGCGCACTGAACGGCTGCGCGCTCCAGCTCGCGCCGACTCCGCTGAAAAGGCTGCTCACCGCTGGCTGGAAAATCGCGCTCATTTCCCCCGCAAAACCACTCGCGCTCTCGCTGTGGAGGCGCTCCAGCAATTGCTTACGC
Source organism: Verrucomicrobiota bacterium (assembly GCA_031367565.1). Taxonomy (GTDB): domain Bacteria; phylum Verrucomicrobiota; class Verrucomicrobiia; order Chthoniobacterales; family Chthoniobacteraceae; genus JANLQB01. The sequence continues at coordinate 1,199 of JANLQB010000805.1, read as the reverse complement.
AGGAGCGAATCGAGTTCATCCGAGCCGAGGCCCATGCGATCGAGCAGGCTATTACCGAGAAGCGCCGCGAGCAGTGCACGCTGTTCATCCGTCCACGCCGGCGCGCGGCCCGGCTGGCAGGCGATCTTGCGCCCTTCGTCGGTGATCCGCGCCACCGCTTCCAGAAGCGTCTCGCCGCCTTCCATGTGGCTCTTCACCAGCTCCAGCATCCGCTCGAAACTCAACTGCAGCGGCACCGTCGCAAAGTCCGCCGCCCCGTCTTCCGCCAGCGCATCCGCAGGCGTCTTCGTCGCGCCCGAGGTCACGATCGGAGCCCATCCGCCATCGCGGGCAAAGAAGCCGATTTCACCAAAATACATCGTGTCCGGCGCGCTCACCGGCACATACCAATTCCGCGCTTCTGGCGCGATCTCCACGATCGTTTCCTGCGAACCGTCGTCTTTGGAAATCTTCAGGAAAAACTGCGCCGCCCCGCCGCGCATCGAACTCGGGGGATACTTCGTCCAGTCGAAATCCCAATACGCAAACAACCAGCGAGGATCGCGCGCCACGAGAAAGACGGCGTCTTCAAGATACGTCGCCGGAAGCGAACCCAGATCTTCATAGGCAGGCTGGGGAACCGGCGGCGCGGAGACGGGCTGCGGAGAGACTTCGTATTTGTGAACCTCGCCTGGGTCCGGTTCGCCGACGGTCGGCGTGCTCGAAAGAGTGAAGCCGCCCGTCCTTTTCGCCTTGTCGTTGCCGCCGTTGTTCGCGGATTGATCGTCGGTGTTGTTGCCCATAGTAAATGCGTGTTTGCTGGTGATTCCCTGCACCGGCGAAGTCGCTTAACTGACCGCGCGGCAACGGTCAATCTCATTTCCCGTACACCACCAATGCTCACCAAACGCGTCATCCCCTGCCTCGATGTCCACGATGGAAAAGTCACACGCGGCGTGCGATTTGGGCGCGCGGAGGAGGGCGGATTGCGCAACGTCGGCGACCCCGTGGAGCTTGCCCGTCGCTACAACGATCAGGGCGCGGATGAGATGGTTTTTTTCGACATCACTGCCAGTGCGCACGGTCGCGCCAGCATGGTCGATGTCATCGAACGCACCGCCGCGCACTGCTTCATGCCGCTCACCGTCGGCGGCGGCATCCGCGTCGTGGAAGACATGAGCATCATGCTCAAAAGCGGGGCCGACAAAATCAGCATCAAC
>JANLQB010000726.1:0-3633 GCA_031367565.1 Verrucomicrobiota bacterium | reverse complement strand
CCCGCCCGTCCCTTCATTCCCAAACACGCTCGCCTCCACGCCTTCGCCCTTCGCCAAAAGCTGCGTCTGATCCTCCGGGGCGACGTCCGTGCGATCCTTCGCATTCCCGCCCGAGCCAGAGTCCCACACCGAAAAAATGATCCGTCGTTCACTCGGCCCATTTACCTGCATGCCGAAGTATCCGCGCGAAAATCCGCACACCATGTAGAACGTGTAAACCGGATCCTCAACCGCCACCGCCTCGTTGTAAAACCACTCGACCGGTGCGTCTTTCGGAGCGGGATACATGAGATGCACCGACGCCGCATTGCGCCTCGGCTCCAGGTTAAAATGCGCCTCTGCCGATGCCGCCCCATCGAGCACCAGCGCCCCGATTTCACCCGCCGGATTCGGCGAACTCAACTCGAACCGCACATAGCCCGCCTTCGCGATCGTGAACTCGCCAAAGCTGACGGCCTGCTCCGCGCCCGTGCCCGTCGCCGTGACCTCGCGCGCTTCACTACCGACTGAGAGCCGCAGCTTCGTCACCGTGTCTTTTTTCAGATTCAGAGAAAGCGCTGCCGTCAATTTTCCCGACGTCCTGATCTCGCCAAACCACACGATTTTCTCCGCCGCATCGTTCCAGTCCGTGATCCCTTTCGACGAAGAAACGCGTAGCGCATCCGGCTTCGGATCGCCGTACGCCGTGAAAGCCGGCACGCGAATTTCCGCAGGCGCGGCGGCGGCGACGGCGAGGAGGAAGAAACTGAAAATGGGGAGTTTCATGTTGCGGGAATAACTGAGACGGACGCGTCACCCCAAGACGGAAAATGAAACCGTGCGTGTCATATTCACTCCACCACGAGCACCCCGCGCATGATCGCCGAGTGGCCGGGAAAGGTGCAGAGATACGGATAGCGGCCGACCGCGGAGGGCGCGTGGAAGTGGATGGTCGTGGTTTTTTGCGGATCGACGACGCGCGTGTGGCAAATGATGTCCGGTGAGTCGGGCACGTAGTTCCGCGCGAGCGCGTCGGGCGCGGCAATCATTTTGTTCGCGAGATCGCCGATGCGTTCGGCGGAATCGGGTTTGATGAGCACCCAGTTGTGCTGCATCACGTCGGGATTTTCGAGCGTGAGCGAAAGGCGCTCGCCGGCTTTCGCGCGCAACTCTTTCTGCACGAATTGCAATCCCGCCGCCGTCTGCACGCGCAGTTCACGACCCGCCGCGCCCTGCTCCCATTTCACCGGACGCGCCGCCGCGGTCCCGATCGGCGCATGATGCGCAGCGTGCGGATCGAGCGCTGTTTTCGCGATGGCGGTGTAGCCGGGAAAATCGGTGAACGGCACACCGAGTTGATGCAGCGTGAGAAAGAGATCGCGCGCGACCAGGCCGGGCAGATCGCAGTGCAGGTGGACGACATTCGCGGGCTGGAGCTGCGGGATTTCGAGAAAGAGTTTTCGCCCATCACCGAGCAAGTGTGCCGACTTGATTTCTAACACGTCGTGCCCCGCCGTGTCCGGCTGGCGGAGCGAGTACTCCTGCGAGCCATACGCCTGGCTGTAGCGGTAGTTCCAGCACTGCGCGAAATGCTTGGCGACGTTCGCAGCGGACGCGTCTGGCTTTTCGGAAAACGTGAGCAGCACGCCGTTGTCGCGCGCTTCAAATGCCACGGGAACCGGCACCGCACCACCGGTGAAACGCACGCGCTGGAGACAGCCATCCCCCGGCGTGTAAGTGCCCCAGCCTGCCATCCCGCTCACGTAAAGTTGGCCGTCGCGCGGACTGAATCGCCCGCGATGCACGCCCGAGTTGAAGTCGCCGGGCAACGGAACCGCCCCGCCCTGCCACCCGCCATTCACCTGCTGCCGCAGTACGAGAAAATGCGTCCCCGCGCCGTAGCTGAGATGGATCATCTGCCCGCGCATCGGCCCCCAGCGATCATCCGGCACCCACGTCTGACCGCCCGCCGAATTGTCTTCGCCGCGCGGCAGCCACACCAGCGGAGGCAATGTTTCCGCGCCCGCGCGCGGTCCAGGATAACCGTAATAACCACCCGGCGAAATCTGCGCGATGGCGCTCGTCGGCGTCCATTCGCCCTCAGAATACGGCACCGTCAGCGTGCCATCCGGCGCGAGCCCGAGCCCGTCGGGATTACGAAATCCGCTCGCGATCACCTCCGCCTTTTTGCCAGGCGTGATCCGCAGCAGTCCGTCCTTTCCAGACGCCGTGTAGAAATTTCCCGCCGCATCTCGTTCCAGCCCGCACATGAAATCGTGCCCGCCCGTCGGCGTGGTAAATTCATTCGCGACACACTCGTAAAAATCCGCCTCACCGTCGCCATTCAGATCATGCAGCCGCGTCATCTGATCGCGCCCGAGCACGCACACTTTATCTTCCACCACCACGAGCCCGAGCGGCTGATGCAGCCCCGCCGCCATCCGTTTCCAGCGCAGATTTTTTAGCGACGCATCCACGCCGCTCACGCGCCACACATCGCCCGTCATCGTGCAAAGCGCGATGTCGCCATTCGCAAAAAAGTCGTGTGCGCCAACGAAAAACAGCGAGTGCCACGGGTTTTCAAAAGGCAGCGTCAGCGTATCCACCACGTAAGGCCAGCCTGTGACCGTCGGGCCGCTCGTGCCCTGAGTTTCCAAAATCTGCGGCCATTGCGCGGGCCCGCCTTTCGTGAATTCCCGTAGCGATTCGCCCGTCTCGCGCACGACTTTTCCATTCTCGAATTTCGCCGACATCAACTCCTCGCGTCCGTCCGCATCGAACACGAAGACCGTGCGTTTTCCATGCTGGTAAAAACCGCGGTATCTTCGCGCAGCAGTTTTTTCCGCCGCCGGTTTCGTCAGTTCGTCTTCGATCAAATTTCCATCCATCGGCAGCCCGCTCATCAGCCCGTGGCGCACATCGCTGAACTTGATGAAACCGCCCTGCCACACCGCGCGCCATTGATCCGTCTCGGGATCGTAGCACGCCGAACGCTCGCCATTTTCGCCGAGCCGCACGCACACCGCTTTCCCAATCGTGCGAGCGCCAATGCGAAACACTCCGGCCAGTCGCGAGCCGACATCCATCTGATTCCACCGCCCATCGCGCCACGTCTCCTCGGTCTGATTTCCCCAATGCCCGTAACGTCCGCTATCGAGACCGGGATACTGCGGCAGCAGCGCCGGCTTTTCCGCGCTCGTGGCAAAATCGCGCGCTTGTTTCGCGTAGAAGTCGAAGATGCGATCACGGTTCACTGGCTCCCCATGCAGCGGGTGCGCCGCGGGATCGAGCGGCTCGCGCTCGGGCAGTGTGGCGGCGGCGGTTTTTGGCAGTTCGTCGAGCGGCCACTGGCCGAGCGTCGCGTCATCGCGGACCAGTGCGGCAGCCGGAGCGGCGGCGATCTCGCGCACGCCGCGCGAAATGCGCACGTCATCGATCAAGCCATCGCAAGCGATCCCCTCTTCCACCGTGCGCCCGATACCCAATTCGCCGGGCACCGCGGCGCGGGCGCGAGGTTGAACCGCTTGCTCCTTCACGAGTTTACCGTCCACGAAAAGCCGCACGCGTTCCTTTTCCAGAACCATCGCGAGATGATGCCACGCATCGTCGCAAATCTTCACGCCGCTCCGAATCTCGCCACCCTGTCCCGGCAGG
>JANLQB010000677.1:0-2351 GCA_031367565.1 Verrucomicrobiota bacterium | reverse complement strand
TGGAGCCCGAACGAGCGGGGGCGAGATCAAAGCTGCGGATGGGCGGATTGTCAACCAGCGGGGTGAGTTTATTTCCCGGGTCCGAAAATACGCGCTGAAAATCTGTCGCCTTGGGTTTTTCGATGGCCTTTCCCCGGCCTGGAACTTCCGAACGCCAAACTAACCCCGGTGCCCAAGCCGATGATCGCGGTAATCTAAGGATTTCAGCGAGCCGCGGCTTTTGGTATTGACGCCCCATTTACCTATTTTCGCCGCGCCCGAATGCCGTCTCAATTCCCCTCTCGCTGACCCCAATGCGGCAAACTTCACTCATCATCACACTCGGCGTGCTGGCACCGTGGATCGCGCGTGGGACCGATGCGGAGTTTTTTGAAAAGCGCGTACGACCGGTGCTGCATGAACATTGCGTGGAATGTCATGGGCCGAAGAAGCAGAAGGCCGGGCTGCGGTTGGATACACGCGAGGCTCTTTTGCAGGGCGGGGATTCGGGTCCGGCGGTGGTGCCGGGGAAGGCGGATGCGAGTCTGCTGCTCAAGGCGGTGCGGCAGGTGGACAAGGACTTGGCGATGCCGCCGGGGAAGGCGGGGCCGAAGCTACCCGATGTGGTGATCGCCGATCTCGCGGCGTGGGTGGATGCGGGCGCGGTGTGGACACCGGGCGATGGGCCGGTGGCGGTGGTGGAAAAGGAGAAATTTGATCTCGGTGCGCGGAAGCAGCGCCTGCCGTGGATCTGGCAGACGCCGCAGCGGCAGGCCGTGCCGGATGCGCCGGGCGCAAGCGATGTGGACCGGTTCATCTTTGCAAAGCTGCGCGAGAAGGGGCTCGCGCCCGCTCCGCCGACGGACGACCTGACGTGGCTGCGGCGCGTGCATTTTGCGATCACGGGACTGCCGCCGCAGCGCGAGGAGATGCCAGTATTTCTCGCGGACACATCGCCGGATCGCCGGGCGCGCGCGGTGGATGTGCTTCTTGCGTCACCGCATTTCGGCGAGCGCTGGGCGCGGCACTGGATGGACTTGGTGCGCTATGCGGAATCGCGCGGTCACGAAGACGACTACCTCATCGCGAATGCCTGGCGCTACCGCGACTACCTCATCCGCGCGTTCAATGCGGACGTGCCGTATGACCGCTTCGTCGCCGAACACCTCGCCGGCGACCTGCTGCCGCCGCGGCTTGATGCGACCGGCGCGAACGAATCGGTGCTCGCGACGGGCTGGGCTTTTCTCGGCGAGGAGGTCCACAGCCCGGTGGACATCCGGCAGGACGAATGTGATCGCGTGGACAACAAGGTGGACGTGCTCACGAAGACGTTCCTCGGCCTGACCGTTGGCTGCGCACGCTGTCACGATCACAAGTTCGATGCGATCACGCAGCGCGATTACTACGCGTTGAGCGGATTCGTCCTCGGCTCGCCGTATCGGCAGGTCCGGTTTGAAACGATGGAGGCGCACGCGCGCGCGGCGGCGCGGCTGGCGGAAATGCGCGAGCGGGAAGCGGAAAAGATCGTGGCAGCGTTCGCGGCGGCCGTGCGTCCGGGTGTGGAGAAAATCGCGCCGCACTTACTGGCTGCGCGGCGGGTGGCGCTCGGCGAAACGGCGGACGTGGTGGCCGCTTCGACGGGGCTCGATGCGGCGAGGCTTACGACGTGGAGCGAGCAGTTGAAAAAAGCGGCCGATTCTCCCGCGCATCCGCTGCACGCGTTCGCGATACTCGCCCGCGATCCCGATGCGGAGAAGGCCGAGCGTTTTCCCGAACTGCTCGCGAAGTGCCGTCCGCCGGTCGTCGCGATGCCGCCCGACGCGAAGGTGATCGCGGATTTTACGAAACCCGGAATCACTCCGTGGAAAAGCGACGGCCCGACTTTCGGCGCGCGCCCGCTGCTTGCCGGCGAGATCGTTCTCGGCAACGCCGAGCGACCCATCGCGCGGGTGATGCCGTATGGTGCGGCGAGTCGCGATGCGTTTTGGAACCGGCTTTCGCTCACGCCGGGAACAGAAATGGATTCGGGCTCGCTCGGCGCAGCGGGGCGTGCGGGAAAGACGCTGCTGACGCCGAAATTCACGCTCGGCGTGGGGCGGCTTCACTATCTGATTCGCGGAAAAGCGCAGGTCTATGCGGGCGTGGACTCGCACCTCATGCTGGCCGGGCCTTTGCACGGTGTGCTGGTGTCGAATTTCGACACGGGGGCGGAGGCGCGATGGGTGACGCACGATCTCAGCCCATATTCCGGCCACCGGCTGCACTTGGAATTCGCCCCGCAGGGCGATGCCGAACTCGACGTGCTCATGGTCGTCGAATCCCCCACGCCACCGGCGTGGCTGCCCATGATGCCGTGGCAGCCGAAAGCGGAC